>CAUPHX010000001.1:0-29636 GCA_963511125.1 uncultured Deefgea sp.
CATTGAGCGGCGAGTTGACTTAATGGGCTGAGGTTTTCATTAATCCAAGGCATGACGTCATCGGCAGCAAGGGCAGGTCCAATCAATGGGCCTTGCGCAAAATCGCAGTGGTGTTGGTGCAAAAATTGCCAATCGGTGATACTGGCTAAGCCTTCAGCATGGACGCTCATATTGAGTTGATGGGCGAGCGCGATATTGTGTTGGCAGAGCGTGGGTACGAGTGGATCGTGTTGATCGAGTACGTTGGGGCACAGCAGCAGCTGGCTAAACGGCACCGTCCGAATATGGCGCACCCAATCAAATTCAAGATAAATATCACGAATCGCTAGGCCGATATTTTGGATGCGGAGTAAATTCAAGGCGCCCATCGTACCGGCGGGCACTGGATTATGCGCGTCCACTAGAATTTCAAACGTCACCTGATTATCCAGAAGGCCATGAAGTTGAATTTGGTTAAGTAGGCTGCGCGCCTGCAATGCCGATTGTATATTGAGCAAGGGTAATTCGAGCTGGACGGACAAAGACAAGCCGCAGGCTTTCCAGCGCTTGATTTGCAAAAAAACCGCCTGCTGATGCTGCGCCATGGCGTGTAGAAAGGCTTTGTCGGTTTGCCAATCTTTAGCATAGACAGCAGGGAAAATCAGCCCGTATTGTTCATGTTGCCAAGCGAGCTGCGCAGAAACATGATGAATTAAGCCGGTTTCAATCAACACGCTGGGGGTATAGACGGCTTGTAATTGAGTTAACCCCGCGAGCAATTCTTCATTACTGATCAGGGGGGCTTGAGCCTGGTTGTTGGTGGTAGAAATCGTCAGTGACTGTAGTATTTCCGCGCGGAGTGGTTTTTGTACCACCTGAATGACGTTGAGCCCTGAATGCTGTGCCATGTGGGCAACCGATTCGAGCAAGCTCAATTCGCGTGAGCTTAAAATCAAAATCGGCATTTTCAAATGTAATCGTGCCAGCTCTTGCAATAAGTCGATGCCATTTAGCCCTGGCATTTCTAAATCCAGTACTAATAAATCAGGATGATCAGCGCCGTATTTTCTCAACTTGAGCAAGGCTTCCATGCCATCACTCGCCGTATCGATAACCTCCCAGCCTTGTTGACGACACAAATCAACGGCAAAGTTAAGTTGGACTTTGGAGTCGTCGACAACCATGACCTTGATGGGATTGCAGCTGGGCCTCTCGATTTGACTCATGTTCTGGCTCGAAGAATAATACAGTATTAATATAGACCAAGTACTCAGGTCTGAATTTGAAATTAATCTTTATTTGGCAAGCCCTTGATCCATTAATGTTTTTCTTTCTGAAAGTCTGCCTAGTTGCTGGGGTCTCGCCAAAAACCGCAGGAACGACACCATGATTAAAGTGGCAGTGAATCTGATCCAGATCCTTACCAGAAATCCACCTGCGGTTTTTTTAGCTCCGATTTTAGTTCGGCTTCGTAACGCGTTTCGGCTTTGGCTAACTCAGGTATTTGTGGCAATTGCTTGTGGATTTGTCGGCAATACACATCGCCCGAATGGGGATCTAAAACAATTTTTCGTGCCCAATTGCCACCCCAATCGCTGGCCAATAAAGGGATTTTTTCGGCCGCTAACCATTCCTGAGCAAAGCTTATATTTCGTTCACCAATACTTGGCGTTTCGCTCAGCTGAACCATCTTGCCACCACCAAAACCCTTGGCGATTAATCTGGATTTATGCGCGCCGTGTTTTAGCATGGCATTGACCAGCGCATCCATCGACGCCATACCTGAGTACTTACCATCATGCAGGTTTTTTTCGCGATCGCGAAAGTGCGGCAACATAAAATGATTCATCCCAGCCAGATGAAGGTGTGGATCGTATAAACAGATCGCAACACACGAGCCGAGTAGGGTGCAGATGGGCGTTTTTTTTTGCACCTCAATCTGCCCTGGATGAATATGAATGGCTCTGTGTTCCAGTAATTTCAGGTCAGTTGGATCTGAATTTAAAATGGGGTTTGAAATGTGATTGTGCATGGCTTTCACAATAGTCTGTTTATCAAGGGAGTCGCTAGCAACAGCTTACAAGCCAAGTTTAACGATAGCGGCCGATCGACGCCGCGACCGCATCCAGTGCAATAATTTCTTTGGCGGCACTCATTGTGATGGCTTCTTTGGGCATACCAAAAACCACGCAACTTTCCTCATTTTGTGCATAGGTAATCGAGCCTGCATTGGCCATTTCGAGCAAGCCTCTGGCGCCATCATCGCCCATGCCGGTCAAAATATAACCGACGGCATTGCGCCCTGCGGCACTCGCTGCGGAACGAAACAACACATCCACGGACGGGCGATGCCGGTTAACCAGTGGCCCTTCGACCACCTCAACATAATATTGCATGCCGGTGCGGTGAATCAGCATGTGTTTACCACCGGGGGCAATCAGCGCCAGACCGGGCATGATTTTGTCGTTGGTCTGTGCTTCGCGCACTTCGATGGCGCACAAAGAGTTGAGACGCGCAGCAAAGCTGGCGGTAAATTTTTCAGGCATGTGCTGCACAATAGCAAGCCCTGCACAATTGGGCTTTAAATGCGGCAAAATGACTTCGAGTGCCTGAGTGCCGCCAGTCGATGTGCCGATGGCAATGATTTTAGCCGTATTTGGGATGTTGGCGCTGTTGCCGTTGGCTGGCGGTAGAATGGCATCGGCACTGAGTTTTGGTGCGCCAAGCCGTTCATTCATCAGGCGTGTAGAATCAGCCATTGGGCGGCTTGAATCGGTCGCGCGGGGCGCGGGTTTTCGATTGGCAATATTGAGTCGTGAGACTTTGGCGTGGGCTGCCGAACGAATCGCCGTGATTAAATCAGCGCTTGAATCCTGAATAAAATCTTTAAAACCAATCGCAGGTTTATTGACAATGCCCATGGCACCGGCGGACATCGCTTTCACGCACAGGTCCGCGCTTTTTTCAGTCAGCGACGAGCAAATCACCACTGGCGTGGGGCGCTCAGCCATGATTTCTTTCAGAAAGGTGATTCCGTCCATGCGCGGCATTTCAATATCCAGCACCAACACATCCGGCCACTGGAATTTCATTTTCTCGCGGGCAAAAATGGGGTCGATTGAGGTCGCAATCACTTCAATATCACGCTCTTTGCTGAGCACTTCTTGCATCAGTTGCCGCACGATGGACGAGTCATCCACGATCATCACTTTAATAGTCATGCTCTTTTCCTTTCTAGGCAGTCTTAAACTCATTCAGCATTTCGTTTAGCTGATGGGTTTGCGCATACAAACCGTTGGCAGTCAGACTTAATTTTTTGGCTTGTTGCGCGTTTTCATGGGTGCGTTGCGACAGTTTTAATAGGTTCTTGCTGTTGTCGGCAATCGCAGTGGCTTGCTCTTTAGAGGCGCAATTAATTTCGGTGATTAAATCGGCGGTTTCGGGCGTCGTATTCTCAAGCAAGAGGGCTAGTTTTTTACTGTGTTCGGCGTTTTGTGCCACGGTGGCGGCAATTTGCTCCAGAGACGAGCTATTCATCGCGACGACTCGCGCTTGTTCGGCGGAGTTTTGCGCCAATAGCGCGGCCGCAGAATCCACATGCAGGGCCATTTTATTGAGCGCTGTGCAGGTTTGATGAATGTCGGCGATCAAATCGGATAAACCATACACCATATCTTGCAAGTGGGATAAGACACTGTGCGGCAAGGGGTCTTTGATCTGTACGGCTAAATTCCCGCGTGCAACCTGTCTGGTAACAAACATGGCTTCTTGCGGATCGCCGCCAATTTGCCGCAATACACTGATTAAGGTGACATACATCAGGCTAATCAAGGTGACGATACACAATAGACTCGTCAAGGCGATCCACAGCTTGGCCTGCTGCAAATCATGCTGGGTGGTGGTGTCATTGATTTGGCGCAGTTCACGCTCTCTTTTTGCGAGTGCATCCACTTTGTTTTGCAAAGCGTCCGTTAGAGATTGGTCGATACCGCGAATTTGTGCGTCGATTTTTTGTCCCGATAAAGCATCCTTTGGATCGAATTGCAGCAAGACTTTTTGGTACTGCTCGCTTAGTTGCTGGTGCTCGGTAATCAGCGCGTTGATCGCAACTTGATCGTTAGCTGATTCTTGGCGTACATTGGCCGCAGCTTGTAATGACTGTTGCACTAGTTGTTGTTGCTTTAAAAAATCAGTTTTTTGATTATCAAAGTCGGCCGGATTATTACCGCGCAGTAAGATGTTTTTCCAGTGTTGGACTTGTTTTTTAAATTCAACATTCGCATTGAGGATTTGCAGCCCCGCCGCGTAAAACTCACTGGCAGCAAGATAGCGTTGCTCTTCTTTGATTTGCAGTCGGTGCAATTGCAGCGCAGCTAGCCCACTTAAGATCAGAAGCAAGCCTAGCGTTAGCGCGCCCAGCAGCACAAATTGTTGTTTTAAGCGCATCTTCATGTTGTACTCCGGTTGGGGTATTTGATGCTATTCCTTATTAAATAATGCTTGGCGTTAAATACCCTTGCTTGTATCTCACCGACATGATGACGGGCTGAAAACAGTTCGAGCGCAGCAGTCGGTATTTTTGGTGTTTTAGCTTGGGATTAAATATCGTAATCTTTGGTGGTATGCTGCTGTAACTCTTTATAATCAAGGACTGGAATAAAATACATGTTGATTGTTAAATCTCTCGAACCCGTTTGCTATTGTGTTTAATCCATTCAATCAGCGCCTCGCCGGGCATGGGTTTGGCGGCTAAATAACCTTGGGCTACCTCACAGCCGAGGCGTTTTAACAGTTGCCAATCAGCCGCCGTTTCCACGCCTTCGGCCACACTACTGAGTCCTAATTTCTTGGCGGTATCAATGGCAATGCTCACCATGTTTTCTAGCTGTAAACTGTCGCTGGCGCCATCGACAAACGATCTGTCGATTTTTAACTCGGTAAATGGAATGCGCGACAATTGCTGCATCGACGAAAACCCAGTGCCGTAATCATCAATCGACAAGCCAAAACCATTCAGTCGCAAGCGCGCCAAGGTCGTTAGCGACAGCGCCACATCGGCCATCACGGCGGTTTCGGTAATTTCGAGGACGATTTGTTTCGGTGCAATTCCCGCCGCCGCCACCCTGTTGCCGATTTGTTCCGCCAGCGATAAATCGGCCAGTGCGCCAGCCGATAAATTGATCGACACGGTGAGATTAAGGCCGTGACTTTGCCAGTATTTCAGCCAAATCAGCGACATATCCAACATTTGCAGCGTGATGTCGTGAATCAGTCCGTGCTCTTCGGCCTGCGGGATGAAATCATTCGGGAAAATCATGCCTTTTTCGGGGTGCTTCCAGCGCACCAAGGCCTCTACGCCTTGGATCATGCCGTTGCTGAGGCGAATTTTAGGCTGAAAATAGGCGATAAATTGCTGGTCGGTAATCGCCGCGACGATCTCGGTGACATGAATGATGGTTTTCGGCTGCTGTGATGGTGCGTAGGCTTTGCTGGTGGCATACCGCGCAAAGGACGCAGTGAGTGTGTCGATATTGAGTGGTTTGGCGATAGCATCAACCAGCGGTAAGCCGTAGGCTTTAATCATGGTTTTTACCGATGACAACAGCGCCGCTTCACGTGAGCTAACAATCAAAATCGCGCCAGATTGATGTTGGTCGGCCAGTTTTTGAATCAAGGAAATGCCGTCCATCACTGGCATTTCTAGGTCAATAATCAATAAACTCGGCAGTGTCGCCAGCGCCGCCAAAAGCTCCAGCGCGTGTTGACCGTCTTTGGCTTGGCCCACTACGTCGATACCAAGCTGGCGACAGAGGGTGGCGGCGTGGTTATTTTGGACTGCGGAATCATCAACAATCATCACGGTGGCAAATTGACTCGGTTGGCTCATGGTATAGCTCATCCGTACTTGCTAATCGCTTGGTTGATTTGATTGAGTGGTAATACTTCGGTAGCGGCACCGAGTTTGATGGCTTCTTTGGGCATGCCAAATACCACGCAGCTTTGTTCGTCTTGGGCGATGGTATGTGAGCCTGCATCATGCATTTCTTTGAGGCCTTTGGCGCCATCGTCGCCCATGCCGGTCATGATGATGCCCAGTGCATTGCGCCCAGCCGATTTTGCGGCGGAACGAAACAACACATCGACCGAGGGGCGATGCCGACTCACGGGTGGGCCGTCGATCACTTCAACATAATAAAATGCACCGCTGCGTTTGATGGTCATATGTCGCCCACCCGGCGCAATAATGGCGCGACCGGGGATGATGCGGTCGCCATCGACGGCTTCTTTGACTTCGATTTGGCAAATGGTATTGAGGCGCTTGGCAAACGCAGCGGTAAATTGCTCGGGCATGTGCTGCACAATGGCAATCCCTGGGCAGGCGCGCGGCAGTTGCGTCAAGATCAACTCCAGAGCTTGCGTGCCACCCGTCGAGGTGCCAATCGCGACGATGCGCTCGGTGGTGGCAAATAGCGCCTTGCCCGTCGGCGCGGATAACACCGCATCGGCATCGAGTTTAGGGCGAACATTGAGCGCTGGCGTATGGGGCGCGGCGGATTTATTCACCGGCGCTGCGTTGGAGCCGGCATTCACTCGGCTCATTTTTGCCATCGACGCACCGCGCACGGCATCAATCAATAGTTTGCTGTTTTCTTCGAGAAAGGATTTTACCCCGCCCGTTGGTTTGGCAATCACATCGACGGCACCAGCGGCCAAGGCTTGCATGGTGACGTCGGCACTTTTTTGGGTGAGCGATGAGCAAATCACCACCGGAGTAGGGTGGGTTGCCATGATGTGTTTGAGGAAGGTAATGCCGTCCATTTTTGGCATTTCTACATCGAGCACAATGACATCAGGCCAATGTTTTTTGAGCTTTTCCATCGCCATAATCGGATCGTGCGCTGTATCGAGCACATTGATGCCGCTGGCACTGCTGAATACTTGAGTCAGCACTTGCCGTACTACGGCAGAATCATCGACTAACATCACTTGAATGGTCATAGCGCCCCCTGTGTTTTTGCTTTTAGTGATTACGTATTACTGAATAATCTGTTTTTAGATCGACTTCTGATAGATACCCGCCTGAATAATTTTTAAATTATCGTGTTGCCCCGTTACGCTTTCTGAATGGCTGATGATTAAAAATCCGCCGGGTTGTAAGCGTGAAAGGCAACGATTAACGACGTTAATTTTGGTTTCAGGATCAAAATAAATCAGTACATTTCGCAAAAAAATCACATCAAATACGCTGGTGTGCGGCAGGTTTTCATTCAGATTAATTAAGTTAAACTCAACTCGCTGGCGTAATTCACGCTCAATGAGCAAGGTGTTTTGGTGCTGGCCTTGCCCTTTGAGGCAGAATTTTTTTAAAAACGGCAGCGGCAATCCTTCGCAGCGCTCCATCACATAATGCCCGGCGCGCGCTTTTTCGAGGACGGCTTGGCTAATATCGCTGCCCATCAAGGTCCATGGGCCTTTCGTGCCCAAAACCGCGGCCAGCATCATCGCAATACTCCAAACTTCCTCACCCGTGGACGCTGCAGCACTCCAAACTCGGACGACTTGTTCTGCGGGGCGAGGCTGCTTGAGGTATTGTTTGAACCAATCAAAATGCTTGGGCTCACGAAAGAAAAAAGTTTCGTGGGTGGTGAGCAAATCGAGTGCCACTTGGCGCTCTTGTTCCTCTTGGTTGATCAAGCGAAAATACGCTTCAAACGTATCGATTTTGCGCGCCAGTAAGCGCTTCATTAAGCGTTGGTGGACCAGCGTTTTTTTAATGTCAGTGAAATGAACCCCCGTTTGGAGCTTCATCCACTGACTATAACGCTGAAAAGTAGCGTCGCTTAAGATCATGGGTGAGTCGACTCCGCTTGTTTCATTTCTTCGGCGATTTCTAAGCTTTTATCGTCGATCATCGCCAGTTGCGCCATTTCTTCCATCGATAGCGCATGGCTTAAATCAAGCAAGACCACGAATTTGTTCTGCACTTTGGCCATGCCCGCAATAAAATCACTGCGGATATGATTGCCAAAATGCGGGGCGGCGACGATTTCAGCGTCGGGAATCGCCAGCACTTCGTGGACGGCATCGACCAAAATGCCGATGTATTGCTGCTGTTCTTCGTGCTCGACCTCCACAATCACCACGCAAGTACGGCGCTGCACATTGGTTTCGCCTTTGCCAAAGCGCACCGACAAATCAATCACCGGCACCACCGCGCCGCGCAGATTCATTACGCCGCGCACAAAGCTGGGCATCATCGGCACTTGGGTCATCGGGGTATATTCAAGTAATTCTTTGATTGCCAAGATGCCAATCGCAAAAGTCTCTCCGCAAAGCTGAAAGGTCAGATACTGGGAAACATCCAAATGGACTTCTTCGGCCACGTTGGTTTTTCCGGTTTTTAGGGCTAATGCTCCCATGATGTTCTCCTAGTGGGGCAGCTAATCATTCGACGTTGACAGGGGGCAGGCCAGCCCGCCACCCTGTGCATTGCACGTATTAAAAACGAGCGAAATCACTGTCATCCACTGCCGACTTGGCGCTGACTACATAGTTTTTTTGTGTCGCCACAGCATTACTGCCACTGCGTTTGCTGGTGCCGGCGCCTGAGCCTGAGCGGCGGCGTGCAGCGGTATCATCAACTTGAAAGAACGAAATCAAATCTTGCAGATTTTCTGCTTGGCCGCTGAGTTCTTCGGCGGTGGAGGCGAGTTCTTCGCTGGACGACGAGTTTTGCTGCGTTGCAGAGTTGATTTGCTGTACCGCCGAATTGACTTGATTCACGCCAGTGGCTTGCTCGGTGGCAGCGGCAGAGATTTCTTGCACCAAATCCGCGGTTTTCGAGCTAGAACGCACCATTTCTTCGAGCAATTCACCGGCACGTTCGGCCAGTTTCACGCTGCTGGTGGCCACTTCGCCAATGTCTTGCGCTGCCAATTGGCTGCGTTCAGCCAGTTTGCGCACTTCGGCAGCCACCACGGCAAAGCCTTTACCTTGTTCACCGGCGCGGGCCGCTTCAATCGCGGCATTGAGTGCCAATAGATTGGTTTGATACGCAATGTCGTCGATGATGCCGATTTTGGCGGCAATTTGGCGCATCGCGGTGACGGTGTGACGCACGGTTTCGCCACCATCTGCGGCTTCGCGGGCGGCTTTATTGGCGATACTTTCGGTGATTTTGGCGTTGTCGCTGGTTTGGTTGATGGATGACGACATTTCTTCGATTGAGGCTGAAGTTTGCTCAACGCTGGCTGCCGATTGTTGCGATGATTGCGACATCGATTGCGAGGTGGTGCTGAGCTGAATCGATGCGGATGACAAATTATCTGCGCTGGCTTTCACATCACCGATGATGGTGCGCAATTTTTCCAAAGTTTGGCTGATCGAAGAGGCCAAGCTGCTGTTGTCGCCTTGCTTGAGATCGACTTTGACCATCAAATTACCATTTGAAAATTCACGCATGATTTCGGCCACATAATGCGGCTCGCCACCCAAAGTGCGGGTCAGGTTACGCACAATGAGGACGACGATGATGATGGCCATGATGATGGCAATTAAGGCAATCGCAATCAATTGAGAGACCGCCGAGCTGTAGCTCTCTTTTGCATTTTTCGCGGACTCAGCATTGAGGCTTTCTTCTAGGGCGGCAAGTTTATCGACGGCCTCATTCAGCACCGCATTGAGTGGGCTCGCTTTGGTGAGCAGTAATACTTTGGCTTCTTCGGTTTTGTTTTCTACGCCGAGTTTCACTGTTAGATCGGCGTTACTGCGGGCATCGGTAAAGGCGGTCTCAATGGTGCTCAGTATCGCGCGTTCATCTTGCGTTGCCTCTACGGCTAAAGCAGCTTTCAGTTTGGAGTAGGCTTCATCAAATTTTGTGCGTGCTTTGAGGTAGCTGGCTTCGGCTTTTTGATCTGCACTTGGTTCATCAACAATAATCACGGTGCGGTAGTGGGCGCGCATCTCTTGCCCAGCTGCAACCATATCAGCGGCGAGGATCATCTTCGTGTTGTTCACCTCGACGATTTGTTTGAGTGAGTCATTGAGTGTGGCGTAACCGCGCATGGCAACCCCCACGCAAGCGATTAAGAGCAGAATAACGAGACCGAATCCTAAGATAAGGCGACTAGCGACTGACATTTGCTTGTTCATTTTGATTCTCCAAGTATAAAGGTATTTGTTTGTACTGCTTTATATGTAAGGACTGCGGTGATATACCTAGTTATTAATGTTGATTGCTGGTGGAAGGTTGAGTAAAGGCGTTACTTTCTTTTTGGGTCGCAAAATGAATCAAAGAGGGTACGTCTAAAATAAGCGCAACAGAACCAGAACCCAAAATGGTCGAACCGCTAATGGCGCGTAAATGACTAAATAAAGAGCCAAGCGGTTTAATCACAGTTTGGAATTCCCCGAGTAGTTGATCGACTAATAATCCAGCTTTACTTTCGCCGTAATTCACCACCACGACGTTTTGGCGTTTGCCCGGTGGCTCGCCCAATTCAAGGAATTCGCTCAGATTGAGCACCGGCAACACTTCACCGCGCAGATTCAGATAAGAATGCGTGCCATCGGCGCGCAGGTCATCGGGGATTTCAATACATTCGACGACCACTTCCAGCGGAATCACAAAGGTCGATTGGCCAATTTGCACCAAGAAACCATCAATAATCGCCAAGGTGAGCGGTAGGCGAATGCGGAAATGCGTGCCTTCACCCAGCGTTGAATCAATATCAATGGTGCCGCGCAGTGATTCCAGCCCGCGTTTCACCACATCCATGCCGACGCCACGTCCTGAAATATTGCTGACTTGTTCGGCGGTCGAAAATCCAGGCTCAAAAATGAGTTTGTAGATTTCGCTGTCGCTGAGTACTTGTTCCGCGCTGACAAGGCCGTTTTGAATTGCTTTGGCGAGGATTTTGTCTTTGCGTAAGCCGCCCCCATCGTCGGCCACTTCAATCACAATACTGCCCGATTCGTGATAGGCGTTCAGCCAAACATTGCCAATGATCGGTTTGCCGGTGGCGGCGCGCAGTTCGGCCGATTCAATGCCGTGGTCGATGGCATTGCGCAGAATGTGCATGAGCGGGTCGCCGAGTTTTTCAATCATCGACTTATCTAGCTCGGTTTCTGCACCCGTGATGTGGAGTTCGATGGATTTGCCGAGTTCTTTGGATACATCGCGCACCACGCGGGGAAAGCGGCTGAAAATCTCGCCAATTTGCACCATCCGCATCGACAAGGTACCCGCGCGGATTTGCTCAATCAGCGTGGCAATGGTGGCGGTGGCTTCGATTTGCGCGTTGTTGTTGGAGTTGCGGGCAATCAAATTGGCGCCGGCGCCAGCGATGACGAGTTCACCAATCAGATTGATGAGGCTGTCGAGCTTGCTGGCCTCGACTTTGATAAATTTAACCTCGCTGCCTTTGGCGGCTTTTTGCTCCGTTTTGTTCACCACCGCACCGCTGGCAATTTTGGCGGCAAGGGCAAATTTTTTGGCGCTATCCACTGCGCTGATTTCGGTGCTGGGGGTCGTCGCCACTGGCTGGGGGGTGAGGGTAATGGGTTGTTGTTTGCTGATGCCCATTTTGAGCCATGCTGCGGCCACGGCTTCACATTCAGCGGGCGATTGATCCATCGTAATTCGCTGAAAATTTTCGGCGGCTTGCGCCAGTGGCATCACGTAAATTTGGCTGTCTTCGTGGACAAACTCAAATACATCGTTGAGTTTTTTCTCATCCACGTTGCCGCTAAAGATCAATTCGAGGCGCAGGTAATTGACTTCTGGCTCAAACGCTTCACCAGCGGGCAATCGGGTCAGCACCGTTTGAATGTGGCTGATGTCACCAATTGAGCCGAGGTAGCGTAGAAATGACAGCGGATCCATGCCGTTGCACAACACATCAGAGGCAAAACGCAGCGATAGTAGCCATGCGTGTGATTCATGCTCGTCGCTGGCGAGTACCGCTGCCGCCGGCTGATCAATGTCGGTGAGGGCATGGCCGGTTTTGCGGCTGGCGTAGGCTTTTAATTCCTCAATCAAGGGCGGGTGCGCCAAGCTGGCGAGTTTTTCTTTGTCATATAATTCGCCCAGCATGATTTTGACGTGGTCGTGGCATTGTAATAACAAGCCGCTTAATTCGTCGTCAAAGCTCAGCTCGCCAGAGCGCAGCGCATCGAGCAGGTTTTCGGCTTCGTGGGTGAAATGCACAATGGGATCAAGCCCAAATAGGCCCGATGAGCCTTTGATGGTGTGCATGGCGCGAAACATCGCATTGAGCTGCTCGTCATCGGGCTGCCCGCCTTGTACTGCCATCAAAATGCTTTCCATTGCTACCAAAAGCTCGTTAGCTTCATCCAAAAAAGCGGGTAGGGCGTGGTCGTAATCTTGGCTCATGATGTGACTCCAAAATCGCTAGGAAAGGCGTCTTGTAGTCCAAGCAAGTGAATGACTTTGCAAAGGCTGGGCGACGGTTTGAGTAATTGCACCGGCTTGGCAAGTCGGGTGCTTTCTTGTTGTAGCCAGAGCAAAATTTGCACAATGCTGCTGTCGGCTTCTTGGATTTGCGATAAATCCAAATCAATGCCCACGTTGTTTTGCAGCGCTTTCACTAAGGTGTGATGCGTTTCGCTGGCTTGGTATATCGTTTGCTCGGCATCGAGCTGGATCTGTATGGGCATGATGCAATCCTGTGAGTTGAATTGTCGCTTTGGGTCCGTGAATTAAGGCAAAACTAATTTGGCAATCGCATCCAGCAAAATGGGCGGCTGGAACGGTTTGACGACCCACGCGCGCGCGCCTGCCGCTTTGCCGGCGGCTTTTTTGGTTTCGTCGGCTTCGGTAGTGAGCATGATGACTGGGGTGAATTTGTAGGCGGCGATTTGCTTGAGTTGGCTGACGAAGGTAATGCCGTCCATATTGGGCATGTTCACATCCGACACAATCAGGTTGAACTTTTGTCCATTGCATTTGCTGAGTGCGTCTTTACCATCGCAGGCCTCAATCACGTCGTATCCCGCGCCTCTGAGCGCAATACTCACTACGGTGCGTAAGCTCGATGAGTCATCAACGACTAAAATAGTTTTTGCCATAAGGCCTCCTTAAAATTAAAAGAAATCAACCGATGCAGATGGGGTATTGCCTTTGGCGCTAGTTTGACCATGGTGTACAGCCTTTTGCTCCATGGTGGTATAGGTGCTTTCTAAATCACGCAGCCATTGTGATCGGTCAGGTAGCGTAAATTGTTCACGACTTAAATCGGCTTGTTGTAGCTGGCTTTCGAGTTTTTGCATATTGGCCAATACATGGCCTTGGATTTGGCTCACACGGTCTTGGAATTGCAGGTTGACCAAGACATCTTCGACCTCGTGATTGACGGCGCGGCTTTCGGTTTCGAGCATGGCGACGTTTTCATTCAATGTGGCCGCCGCGCCCTGAAAGCTAGAAATCACCGATTGAATGACTGATTCAGCGCTGTGGATGATGTGGCTTTCTTCGGCAGAGAGTTGGTCGGTCATGGACAGCGTATTGCTCATGGCTTGGTTGATTAGCTCGACTTTTTTGGTGATGTGCTTGCCGGTATCGCCCGATAGATTGGAGAGTTTGCGGACTTCGTCAGCCACCACCGCAAAACCACGACCTGCTTCACCGGCGCGCGCCGCTTCAATCGCGGCATTGAGGGCCAATAAATTAGTTTGGTTGGCAATGGCGCTGACTGAAGAGGCCATGTTTTTGAGTTCGCTGGTGAAACTGGCCAAGCCTTTGATTTCGGATAGCATGGTTTCACGGGCGGCTAAAGCTTGATTGAGTGATTTGAGAATTGCGCTGAGTTGGACTTCGGCATTGCCAATAATGCCTTGGATTTCGTTACGACCGCCGCCGCTAGAGAGGCGAACTGCGTTATTGAGCTGTTGATTGATGCCGCTAAAGCGGGCAGCGAGATTGCCAATGGCATCTTCAGTTTGTTGGCGACTGGCTTCGAGATTGCGCTGCCAAACGGGCAGTACGTCGAGTAATAAGCCTTGCCAGCGCGTTGCAAAATCATGAATCGGCGGGGTGGGCGGATTGAAGTCTTCGATGGTTTGAATTGGCTCTGGATTAGATTGTTTGGCTGCCCAATACGCAAAACCCAGCAAGATCAGACCCAGAACGAGCGCAATGCCCCAGTGGCTGCCGGTAAAAAATGCGGTCATGGCGACCAGCCCGCCTAAGCAAGCCCCGATGAATAAAATGTTGTTATTTTTAGCCATGACTTGCCTCAATTATTTTAAAAGCTACTCAATGCTTATAGTAGAAAGATTCTGAGTTCGCCGGAAATTTGAAAGAAAAGTTTACGAGTGTTGCGCGCTTTTCAATTGGCCTATTGATTGCCATCCAGCCGCGTTTTATTAATTGCTAATTAACTTCGCTTTCGTTCGTGAATTGGCCGATGGACTTATTCTTTTGGCGCTGAATGCAGCCATTGACGCCGCGCGCGGGTGAAATCGGTCTTGGTTTTGATGGTAGTTTTAGATTTAAAGCGCGCACAGCGTGCAACAGTCGACCCGCTGCGCCAATGAGGCTGCGTAGGCGATGCGATCAATTGATGGCCATGCTTTGGCGGTGATTAAATACAGCGCTTTGGTTCGTGCTGTATTTTTACTTTGATCTGAGGGTATAAGCCGGTATGAATTACTTAGTATGGCTTTGAAGTGAATACTGCTAACTGCGGTTGCGGATTAACGTGTAATAAACAGCGGGCGATACAAAGATCCTTGCACTAAATTAACGCCCAATTCGCGTGCTTTCGTCAGATGCGCTTCGGTTTCAACGCCTTCCATCACGGTTTGCTTGCCGGTTTCCCGCGCATAATTAATCAGGCTAACTAGCGCGGCCTGATAGAGGGAGCAATCGAGTTGATTAAACCAGCTACGGTCAAATTTAAGGCAGTCCACTCGAATTAAGAGCGGTAAGGACAGCATTGAATGCGGCGCGCCAATGTCGTCCAGCGCCAATCTCACTTGCCGTTTTGAAAAAGCATCCGCCATTCGCGCGCTTTTTTTTGCATCGGATAGATCGCTATTTTCGATAATTTCTAGCACCACATCCGTTCGCTGGCTAATTAATTCGAGCAGTGGGTGCGAATCGTCTTGATCCTCGGCCACCGCGTAGGCATCGGGGTCTAGATTCAAATACAAAGTAGCAGCAGGCGCTCGCTCAATTTGCAGTTGTTTCATTTGGTATTCCACTTGGAACAGCGTGAGTGGGCTGTCGTGCAATGCATGAAATACATGGTCGGTGCGTAAGGTGTTGCCCGCTTGATCGTAAAAGCGCGCTAGCGCTTCATAAGCCTCAATTTCACCCGTTTTGGTATTGATAAAGGGCTGATATTCCACCCCAAAACGTTGCCGCCCCAGTACATCCAGCAAGAGGCTGGCACTTAATTCACGCATAATAGCTACAATGAGAATGACAATTGTTATTGTAACAATCCAAAGCGCATAAGCCCACCTTAATCAATCTATAAATTGAGTAAAATGAGATAAAACAGCATGAGCTACACCGGACATAAGCTTGGGTATTGAGCTGCGTGGAAAGCTAGAAAGGGTCTGGAAAGAAATACACTGCGGGTGTATTTTTGAGCCACGTACCAAGCTCGGTATTTATGCAAAATTCAAACCAAGGCGATACACCAAACAAGCATGAGAGGAATCCAGCAGGCGCTTGGGCTAATTTCAGTGGTGTGGGCTGAGCGTCAATTGATTATTCCTCACATAACGATGTCCAAAACAGCGAACACAGAAATAAACGCAGCGGGATAAAATCGGATTCATGCCATCGGCAAGACAGATTTCCAGCAAGAGGCGATCGGCCGCATTGCGATAGCTGGAGGCGATGTGCCGCTCGCGAATCAGTTGATACAAGGCATCGTGAATCAGCGATGCGCGCATGATGCTGGGTAAATCAGGCATTGGCCCACTAGCACCATCCCAAGCGTAGGCTTTTTGAATCAGAAGTTGACCCTGCGCATTCAGTTGGATGAATTGGGTATTTACTTCAAGCTTATTTATCCATTGGGTTTCAAAGATATACTGCTCTGATAGGGTGTATTTGTAGTGGTGGCGTTTTTTGTATTTAAACTGCATTTTATGCGCCTTGCCGTTCACTGATGGCATCGTGCCAATAATGGATATTGCTCTCAGTAATGGCTTGATAGTCATGGATAATGGTTTGGAGTGTGCTGTCTTCGATTTCTTGCAAATCGCCGGTGAGATAAATCAAGCGATCTCGAATCGATTTCAGCTGTAAATGGGTCGCGTTATTGCGCATCCAGTATTCTTCAATATTCAAGAAACTAGAAATCCCACCCAAAAACGTCATGATCGCACCCAAAACGAGGGCGATGTTTTTGGCGTAAGGCTGTAAGCCCGCGACATCCAAACCCAGCACGATGGTGGTGCCAGTCGCTAACGCGAGTATGGAGAATTTGAGGCAGTAGGTCGTTCGCTTGAGGGTCTTGCTTTTGGTTTGGCTGTATTGCTGGTGCTTCAGAATCTTACTGAGTAAAAAACGCACTTTGTGATTAGGGTGCTGTTTGAGTACCGTTTGGGTAATTTCGTGATCCATGAGTTAAGTCAATTGAAGTAAAAACAAATCATATCAGCCTGTTTGCCCTGCTGGACGGTTACCGTAAGCTATCGTAGTATGCGCGCAACGTGTAAGCCTGTGAGCTGTGATATGAAATACTTTCTTCAAATTGTTTTGATTGCACTCTTGCCGATGAGTGCTCATGCCCGTGAAACCAAACTAGAATTGCCACCCATGATTGCGCCCGAAATACGGCATGGGCAATTACCCAACGGTCTGCGTTATTTCATCAAAGAAAATGCCAATCCTGCCGGCAAAGTAGAGATGCGGCTCTTGGTGAATGTGGGTTCAATGCATGAAGCTGAGGATGAACGCGGTTTAGCGCATTTGCTAGAGCACATGGCTTTGCGTCGCACCCAGCATTTTGGTCAAGGTAAAGTCAAAGCGTTTATTGAAAGTGAAGGCATGCGTTTGGGGCACGATACCAACGCATTTACGAGCCATGAAACCACCATCTATAAGTTAGTAGTTGGCAATCAGCAAGCGGATCAAGCTTTGCAGCTCTTAGCCGATTGGGCAAGCGGCGGCATTGTGTTGGATGCGGCGGAATTGGCTACCGAGAAAAACGTCGTGCTGGATGAAGGGCGACAAAGAGCCGAAGGCTCTGTGTTTTATCAGCAGCTGATGCAGACCTTATTCCCGAATTCAAAATATCCAGAGCGTTTAGCCATTGGTAGCGCGGATGTGGTTAAAAATGTGTCGTTGGAAAAATTGCAGGCATTTTATCAGCGTGAATACCAAGCACAGCGGATGACCTTGATGATCGCGGGTGATGTAAATCCTGCCGAGCTTGAAAAAAACATTCTCGCGCAATTTGCCGCAGTTCAAAAAGATAGCTCTGCAGTGAATTTGCCGCCACCTGCGGCGGTGAAAAACTTGCGTCTGTTTAGCCATCGCGATATGCCGGGCCTGGCGCAACCTGTTGTGCGATGGACTTGGGTATTACCAGTAGAGTCGATGGCCGATAGCGATGCGGCCCTGCGAGATTTTCGTTATGAGATGCTGAGTATTTTAATCCAGCAGCGCTTGGCGAGTCAGTCACGGCAAGCCAATAGCGCTTTGTTAGAAACCTTTGGTCTTTATACTCACGGTGGCTGGGCGTTGCCGACGCAGCAAACAGAGCTGAGCTTTGAAGCGGTGGTAAAAGACAATAAACTCAAAGACGCACTGCGTGAAATTTACCGCGAATTAGAGCGCGCCAAGCGCTTTGGCTTCACAGATGCAGAAATAAAGACTGCGTTTGCAATTCGCCAAAAACAGTCATCTGAGGTGCTAACAAATCCACAATGGGCTGATCAAATGCTGAATCACGTTCGTTTTGGTGAATCTCTGCGCCAGCCGGCTACTTTGGCAACCTTACGTGATCAATTTGCACTGCAAACCAGCGCTGCCGATTTGCAGCGTCAATTGCAGCAATTGCTACAGCAAGAAAATCAGGTCGCCTATATTTTGCAGCCCAAAATTTTGACGTCTTTGACTTTGTTTAGTGAGTCATCGCTGCGGTCTATGGTTGAAGAAGTGCAGCGCGAAACGATGACCGAGCAAGCAAAGACAGCGACCAAACCGCTGATAGCTCAGCCTCCTATCGCAGGGGAAATGCTAGCGCAGACGATGGATGAAGCGAGTGGTGGGCAGTTGTTGAAATTAAGTAATGGCATTGAAGTATTGGTTATTCCGCCCACGTTTCCCAATGAAGATGTCGGTTTTGCCGCGGTAAGCCATGGCGGCTTACTCGGGCTGGACAAAAAACTATGGCCTGCAGGTCGAGTAATGAATCAGTACTTTGTTCGAGTAGGACTAGGTGATTTGAGCTTTTCTGAAGTGAATCAGCATCTCAGTTTGCATCCTGTGACTTATCAAGCGGTGCTCGGGGTCGATCAGTTTGCCTTGCTGGCAACTGCAAAACAGACGGAGTTAGAAGCATTATTGCAATTGCAATATCTGGCTTTTACCTCACGGCGCGATGATGAAGCTGTGCGAAAAGCCAGTGTCGATGCGGCTTATCAGCAGAGTATGGGCAATTACAATACGCTTATTTCTACTTTGAATACTCGCCGTTATGGCGAGCATTGGCCGATACCTGAGTATTGGATTAAAGATCACTTTGATACCGATTCAGCACAATTGGCTGCGGTGCGACAACAATTGTTGGCTAACCCTGCAGAGTTTCGATTTGTTATTACGGGTGTGACGATGACGGCACAGGTACGGCAATGGATTGAGCTGTACTTGGGTAGTTTGCCGACTCAGCCGATTTCTGCAGTCACACTGCCAGCATTAAGCCACGGTACCCCCGCTAATTTGCAGCAAAACGCCGCCAATTTAAAAGACGCGTTGCGCGTTTTGCAGGTGGGCTTAAAGGTGGAACCATCGATTGATAGCTTGGTGATGTCTGAAGCGCTGGCTGAATTAGTGCGTATGCGCTTGTTTCAGGCTTTGCGAGAAGTCTCTGGTGATACCTATGGTGTGCAAGTGGGTACTGAAGTCAATCCTTCGCAAGGCACCTTAATCACGGTCGTGTTTCAAAATGCGCGTGCTCAATGCAAGTCAACGGCCAGTGTTGTAGAAACCGAGTTGGCACGCTTGTTGGCCTCGCCGCCGAGTGAGGTTGAAGTGCAGGCTGTGCGGGATAAAATCAATAAAACCTTAGTCGATTTACCGCGAAATCCGCAGATGTATGCCAATGTGATGGCGAGTCAGTGGTTGCGCAATCAAGGTGAAGCATTGAAAAAATTGCCAGATTTAGCTGATTACACACCTGAAATGATGCATGGTTTCGTGAAGTCGTGGCTTTCTGCTGATCGTTGGACCAGTGGCAGTTTTAATTGTAAGAATGACATTGATTTTGGCAAGCTAAGGGCTGCGACAGTAATTCAATAAAATGAACTAAAAAAGGCGACTCTCAAAGTCGCCTTTTTTGCATTTCACTGGTAAGTCAACTCACCCGCTTTGCCCCAGAACACGCGATACGAATAATACGTGTAGCCAAAAATTGTCGGTAGCACAATCGCTGCGCCCGCCAAGATAATGGATAAAGCCTCGGTGCTGCTGGCGGCTTGCCAGATGGTCAGTTGGTCAATCACCAAATGCGGGAAAATACTGAACACCAAACCAAAAAACGCCAGTAACACGATGCCAACGGTGGCAGCGAAGGGTAACCAGCACCAGCGATCATTGCCTTGCGCTTGTCGGGCAGCAATTCGCGGTAGGCTGTAGGCGATGACGGCAAATAATACGGCGGTAAAAATCGGCACTGGCGCGAGTAAAAAGACATTCGGTACTGAAAACCACAATGCAAACACGCGTGGGCTAATCCACGGCGTAGCGACCGAGACCAACACGGTAGCCAGCGCGGCAAAGCCAAGACTAAATTGCGCCCAGCGCACGGCGCGGATTTGCAGAGCGCCGGTCGATTTAATCATTAACCAACCCGCACCGAGCAGCGCATAAGCAGCTGCCAAACTCAAACCCACGAGCATTGCAAATGCCCACGCGCCCCAGCCCTCGGCAAAGCCCGTGATGTAGCGACCGAGCATCACGCCTTGCGATACGGCGGCGAGCAATGAGCCAACAAAAAACAGCGTATTCCACATCGCTTGATGATGCGCTTTGGCTTTGACACGAAAATCAAAAGCGACACCGCGTAAAATCAGACCGAGCAACATCAGCGCAACGGGCAAATACAGCTCACCCAAAATGATGCCATGTGCGAGTGGGAAGGCGACTAGTAATAGGCCAACCCCGAGCACCAGCCATGTTTCATTGGCATCCCAAAATGGGCCAATTGAGGCGATCATTTTGTCTTTTTCAGATGTATCCTTCTCTAGCTCAAGCAAGATACCAACGCCGAGGTCATACCCATCAAGTATGACGTAGGCGAACATTGATACCACCATCAGACCTGCAAAGATAACCGGCAGCCAGTAGGCTAAGTCTATGTCGTTGAACATATTAATACCTCTTTATAAAGTCGGCTCGCCGGAGTATGTGCTAGCCAGTAGGTACAGTTAATCTGATCGAGCATATTAATGCTCCCCTGCAGGCTGACCTGCTTTTTTGGCTAGGTAAAACACCACCGAAACATAAGACATCAGCAAGAACACATACAGCACCATGTACATGATGAGCGTGCTCAAAATCATGCCGCCACCGACATGCGATGCTGCGTCTTTAGTGAGTAATACGCCTTGCACCAACCACGGTTGCCGCCCGATTTCGGTGACATACCAGCCCGCCACCGTCGCCACCCAGCCGCTAAACGTCATACCGATTAATAGTTTGTTGACCATTGGGGAGAGGGTATTGGTACGGCGTAGTTGCCATGCGGCCAGCCAGCTCGTTAGCAGCATCAACATCCCAACACCGACCATGACGCGGAAACTCCAAAATACCTTGGCGACCGGCGGATGCTCAGTAAATTCATTCAGTCCTTTGATTTCGCCATTCAGATCGTGCGTCAAAATCAAGCTAGTCACTTTAGGGATGCCAATCGCAAAATCATTGCTGCGCGTTTCTGCATTCGGTAGCGCAAACAACAAGAGTGGTGCGCCACGCTCGGTTTCCCAAATCCCTTCAATCGCGGCGATTTTGGCCGGTTGATGTTGCAGCGTATTTAGGCCGTGCAAATCGCCAACAAATATTTGCAAGGGAATCAAACAGGCTGCCAAAACTACGCCTGTTTTCATTGCTGCCAATACGGCATTACTGCGTTGACCAATAAACCAGCGGTAGGCGGAAATCCCAGCGACTAAAAATGCAGCAGTGAGGCCCGAGGCAATGAGCATGTGCGTCAGGCGGTAAGGCAACGATGGGTTAAAGATCACTTCTAACCAGCTGGTGACGTGAGCTTGGCCATTGATCATTTCAAAACCAGTTGGCGTTTGCATCCAAGAATTCAAAACGATAATCCAGAACGCCGACAACGTTGTACCGCCCGCGACCAGCAGGGTGGCGAAAGTATGCACGCGGTTGCTGACCTTTTTTTGCCCAAACAGCATAATCCCTAAGAAAGTCGCTTCTAAGAAAAACGCCGTTAGCACTTCATAGGCGAGCAAAGGGCCGGCGATATTGCCGACGGTTTGCATATAGCCGGGCCAGTTGGTGCCAAACTGAAAACTCATCGTAATGCCGCTGACCACGCCAAGTGCAAACGTTAAGGCGAAAATCTTGACCCAGAAACCATACGCTTCATGCCATTTTTGATCGCCCGTTGCATTAAAGCGCAGTTTGAAAAACAGCAAAATCCAACCCATCGCGATGCTGATGGTTGGGAACAAAATATGAAAAGTAATATTGGCCGCAAATTGAATCCGCGCCAAAACAATGGGGTCGAGCAGGCCAGAGGCGACATCGGGCGACATGATGGTTATTCCTTGGTGATTTCACTGCCGCCCATAAAGGTGGGCAATTTTTGTTTGAATTCTAGAAATTTTTGCACTTGCGAGCCTAGCTTCATCAGTGTTTTTAAGGTATCCACATCCAAGCGCTGCATATCGGTAAACCAACTGGTGGTGAGGTCAATCAAATCGTGCATTTCTGCCATGCGTGCTTGGGCGTGTTCGTCCGCTGGATTACTCGGCGTTTCGAGTAGCGCGCCGCGTAGCATCGTCAGCGTCGGGTCGACTTCACGTTTTTTGCGTTCTTCGGCTAGCGTTTGAAAAATCGCCCACACGTCTTCCGGCGTTGAATAATATTCGCGGCGATCGCCGGGCAAATGTTGCAACTTCACCAAGCGCCATGAGGTCAGCTCTTTGAGCCCCATGCTGACATTCGAGCGCGAAAAGCCCAGCGCCTCGGCCATTTCATCAGCGTTGAGTGGTTTTTCGCTCACATACAGCAGCGCGTACATCTGGCCAACGGTGCGGTTGATGCCCCAATGATTGCCCATTTCACCGAAATGCAGCACGAAAGATTGAACTAAAGGAGTGAGGTTCATGTATGTTTTGAATTTTCAGTAATTTGTGAAATTTGATATGGATCATATTCTTACTCGGGGTCTGCTGCAATTGTGGATGGAGATTGTATTTTTCTATGCGCTTGATAAACAAAAGCTAATTACATGGCATTGATGCGAAAGTCATATTCAGGACAGGCAAGTAAAAAACCGTTGGGCTACAATACGCACCATTCAAGGTGATTTGCTGTGTGAGCGGCAAATTTAAACGGGAAACAGGTTCAAATCCTGTACTGCCCCTGCAACGGTTTTTCAGTGTGGGTTGATCACAAAAGTAAGTTTAAAAATGCGGCACATCGTGCTGAGCGAGTTTTAAATTTTATTTTTAGCCACTGTCAAAAGAGTGTGTTTTAAAAGTAGCGAGCGCTCGTCAGGACGATGAGGCCGGAACGCAGCAACCGGAATGTACTGAGGTACATGAGGATTGTGAGCACCGCCCGAGTTGTCATCACGGGACGCGCAGCACTTTAAAAATACGCTCGAAGATGGGAAGGCGATCAATCAAGTTCTGATTAGTCCGGAGACCGGCCTTGCATCAACGCTCATCTCGAGCAGAAATTTTACGCACGGCAGGGAAGCCGTGGCGGATGCGTCTGTATCGTTCAATCGATGTCGATTTATTCTGTGTGGTTTCCCGCTTTAATCGCAATACACAATGGGTGTATTGCCGGAGAGACCAATGAACACCTGTTTTACCAAATCATACCTCCTTATTTTATCAGCATTGGCAACGATGCCTGCACTGGCACAAGTGACGCAACTTGAAGACGTCATTGTGACTGCGGCGCGTGTACCGACAAAAGTAAGTGCTTTGCCAGTCAGCACCACGGTGATTACACAAGAAAGCATCGCCAACAGCCCAGCAAAAACGGTTGCCGAACTATTGTCGCGAGAAGCAGGTATTCGTACCTCAAATTCCTCGGGTGCTGAAAATAGCGCATCGATTGATTTGCGTGGATTTGGTGTAACAGGTTCGAGCAATACGCTGATTTTGATTGATGGTGTTAAGCAAAATAGCAATGACCTGAGTGCGCCCAATTTAGCGGGTTTGTCATTGTCTAATGTTGAGCGGATTGAAATTGTACGCGGCTCGGGTGCTGTTGCTTATGGCGGCGGCACGACCGGTGGTGTCGTGAACGTGATCACCAAGAAATCAGCAGTGGGTCAAATGAGCGGTGATCTGACGCTGACGATGGGTAGTTATAGTCATCGCCAATTGGATGCCAATGCGAGTGTTTCCGGTGAAATGTTTGGCCTTGATGCCTTTGTGCAAACACTGCAGACCGATCATTATCGTGACAACAATGCCGAACGCGTGAATTCGGGCGGCCTTGGGCTGAACTTGAACCATGAGCAAGGCGCAGTTCGTGTCTATGCCAAGATGGTGGATCAAAACTTGCGTTTGCCAGGCTCTCGTAAAGTGGATACGGCAAAGGGCATCGATGAATTTAAAAATGACCCACAGGGTACATCGACACCTAAGAATTATATGGACACCGATGGCTATACTTTTGGCTTGAATGTCAGCCAAGATGTGGGTGCTCAGGGGCAAGTGTTTTTTGATGCGGCACGTCGTTCAAAAGACAATATGGCATTTTATGCCTCAACGTGGGGCAATTGGATCGATCAGCGTGACTTAGTCGAAAACACGGCCAGTGCACGTTATGAACATCATTTCAGTGCGGGTCACCAGTTCGTTCTGGGTGCTGATTTACTCAATAGTTCGATGGATGTGAATGCTGGCGCAGTGCCAAAACCCTCTTCAAGTAATGAGCAGCATCATCGTGGTTTGTTTGCGCAAGGCACCATTAAACCGCTGGATTCAACGGCCATTACGATAGGCGTGCGTCAGCAATGGGTCGATGAAGAAGGCAAAGACTTGGGCGGTGGAGGTGGCAACCACACGACCGATGAAACCCTCAATGCGTGGGAGCTGGGCGTGAAGCACATTTTTGCTAGCGACTGGGCGGTGTACGGTAAAGTGGGAACGAGCTTTCGCTTGGCCAACGCCGATGAACTGGCTTATTTAACGGACTCGCTCAAACCACAAACGTCACAAGATAAAGAAGTCGGTATCGAGTGGAAAAATAAAGTCGCTGCTGCGCGTATTTCTGCTTACCGCAATGATCTAGAGAATGAAATTCATTTTAGCAAATTGGCGGGTGGCGGCTTTGGCAGTAACGTCAACTTAGATCCAACTCGCCGCGAAGGTATTGAGTTAGATGGTCGCTGGCAAGTGAGTACTCAGTTGCAACTGAATGCCAATACCAGCTTTCAAAATGGCACGTTCCGTTCAGGCGTTTCCAATGGTGTGAATTTGGCCGGTAATCGCATTCCAATGACACCGCGCCTGTTGGCCAACGCTGGGTTTGCGTGGAAGCCATTGACTGAATTGTTATTTGCTACGGATGTTCAGTACGTGGGTGAGCAACGATTGGATGGCGATCAGTCGAATCAATTTGCGACTCAGTTGTCTGCTTATACCTTGGTCAATATGAAATTGGCTTATCAATTTAACAAAAGCTTCTCCGCTAGTTTGATGGTCAATAATGTCTTTGACGAAAAATATGCCAGCTATGGCATTCGCTCTGGATCGGTTGGTGCAACAGGCTCGTACAATTTATATCCTGAGGCAGAGCGTAATTTCAGAGTTGCAGTTAATCTTGGGTTTTAATTGAGTGCTCTGGCTCTCCATCCATTCATTTTTAGCGGCATTCGTATTGGGATTACTGCTAGAAATGCGACTGGGCGAGCCACGGCGTTGGCATTTGCTGGTTGGCTTTGGCCGACTAGCCAATGCGCTTGAACGCCGTATGAATAAAGCAAGAATGGGTATTGCCATGGGGGCTATTTCTGTATTGGCCTTGGTGGCAATACCCATTTTTATTTTTATTGTGTTGCGAACGCATACTCAGAGTTGGGCTTGGGTTTTAGATGGTTTGGCGCTGTGGTTTGCACTGGGCGCAAAAAGCCTGTTTGCCCATGTGCGAGCGATTGCGCAGCCTTTGATGCGCGGTGATTTATCAGCCGCACGGGTGGCTTTGAGTATGATTGTGAGCCGCGATTGCGCACAATTGACTGAAACCGAAGTCGCCAAAGGCGCCATCGAGTCGAATTTAGAAAACGGCGCCGATGCGATTTTTGCCACGCTGTTTTGGTTTGCATTATTCGGTGGCGCGGGCGCGCTGCTGCATCGCTTAAGCAATACGCTGGATGCGATATGGGGCTACCGCACGCCACGCTTTAATGAGTTTGGCCGCTGTGCGGCGCGATTAGATGATGTTTTAAATTATATTCCGGCGCGTTTGGTGGCAATTTCTTATGCCGTTCTCGGCAATACACGGCTGGCGCTCACTGCATGGCGTATCCAAGCGCCACGCTGGGACAGCCCGAACGCCGGCCCCGTGATGGCCGCTGGTGCTGGCGCGCTGAGTCTGACTTTGGGTGGCAATGCCATCTATCACGGCCAAGTCGAGGTGCGAACGTCACTTGGTTTTGGCCCTGCGCCGCAAGCGTCCGATATCGAGCGCAGCCTGCAATTAGTACAAAAAACACTGGCTTTATGGCTACTTGTTTGCGTAGCCTTGCCGGTATTGATGTTGTTATTTCAGGAATGGTTATGAATCAAGCGCCACGCCACGGCGGCAATCTACAAACTTTGATGCGCAATTTTGGCGGTACGCTCGCCGATTGGATCGATTGCTCAACCGGCATCGCGCCGTATTCATTTCCTTTACCGACCATGCCGGTGCAAGTGGTGCAGCGATTGCCGCATCCAAGCCCCGCGTTTTTAAGCGTTGCCGCGACTTACTACGGCAGCGATCAATTTCTAACTGTCGCGGGCTCGCAAGCCGCAATTTGCGCGCTACCGCTATTGCGCCCCAAATGCAAAGTCGGCGTATTGCGCGCTGCTTATGCCGAGCACGCTTGGCGTTGGCAATTAGCAGGGCACACCGTGGTGCTGCTGGATGTGAGCGAAGTGGAGTCGGCAGCAACGCAGCTCGATGTGCTGATCGTGGTTAATCCCAATAATCCGACTGGGCTGCTTTGGTCGCGTGAGCAATTGCTGGTGCTGCACCAATCGTTGGCTCAACACGGTGGCTGGCTGATTGTTGATGAGGCGTTTATCGATGTTGATTCTAGCCAAAGTCTGTGCGTTGATGTTGGCGTTGCGGGTTTGATTGTGCTGCGCTCGGTGGGTAAGTTTTTTGGCTTGGCGGGTGTGCGCTTGGGTTTTGTATTTGCCGAGTTGGCAGTGCGTGAGCAATTGGCAAAAATAATCGGCCCGTGGGCGGTGAGTGGTCCTGCGCTTTGGGCAGGGGAGTTGGCACTGGCTGATACGGTTTGGCAGAACGAGCAGCGTGCACGCCTGGCGCAAGATGCAGTGTGGTTGACGGCCTTGCTGACCGACGTTGGTTTACCGCCAACAGGCATCCATCCCTTGATGCAATTTTGCCCAACTGAAAACATTGACCAATGGGGGTATGCATTGGCAAGCAATCGTATTTATAGCCGCCCATTTAATACCCAAGATATCGGTGTTGATGCAATTCGCTTTGGCGCGGTGGCGGTGTCGCAGCGCGCCGAGTTTGAACGCCGATTGCGCTGTGCTGCGCAGCAAGTGAATCCAAAAGACTAATTGAGAGAATTAATCATGATCGGACCGCAGCGAATTGCTTGTTTAAGTAGCGAAACGGTTGAAGTATTGTATGCCTTGGGGCAAGAACATCGTATCGCGGGGATTACCGCGTTTGCGCGCCACCCTGTGGGCGTGACCAAAAATCACCCGATCATTTCCGGCTTTTCTACCGCTAAAGTTGAGAAAATTTTTGCAGTTAAGCCTGATCTGATTTTGGGCTATTCCAGCGTGCAGGGCGGTATCGTCAAAGAGTGCATTATTGCAGGTTATGAAGTGCATATTTTCAATCAGCGCAGTATTGCAGGCATCTTCCAGATGATTGCCACCTTGGGTTGGTGGTTGAATTGTGTGGAGCGCGCTGAGCAATTGATTGCCAATTTACAGAGTAGAATTGAAAATGCACGTTTTGTCGCTGCAACCTTTCCACTTCACCCACGGGTGTATTTTGAAGAATGGCATACGCCGATGTATGCCGGTATCCATTGGGTGTCTGAGTTGATTGAAATTGCCGGTGGCGTTGATGTATTTGCCGATGTGGCCCAGCAAGTGAGTGCCGAAAATCGCAAGGTGAGTGCTGAACAAGTGATCGCCGCCGCGCCCGAATTAATCATCGGTAGTTGGTGCGGACAAAAATTCGACCCCGAAGTGGTTCAATCCCGTGAGGGCTGGTCAATAATTCCCGCCGTGCAACAGCAACAAATTCATGAAATCGCCAGTGAAGATTTACTTGTCCCAGGTATGACCGCCATTACGCGTGGTTTGCCGTTGATCCAAAACCTAATACGGAATTGCCAACCATGAACGCAGAAAAAAACGCCCGCCACGCCGCCCGTATGGCACGTAAAAAAGCCATTATCGATGCCCATATCGCCGAAGCGAATATCGACACCGGCATCATGATTTTGCTGACCGGTAACGGCAAAGGTAAATCATCATCCGCTTTTGGCATGGTCGCGCGCGCGATTGGTCATGGTTTGAAAGTCGGCGTGGTGCAATTTATCAAAAACCGCACCGACACCGGCGAAGAAGCCTTTTTGGGTCAACATTGCGAATGGCACGTGATGGGCGGCGGATTCACTTGGGAAACGCAAAATTTTGAAGCGGATAAAGTCCGTTCAGAAACAGCTTGGGCAATGGCCGTGAAAATGCTGAGCGACGACAGCTACGATGTTGTCGTCCTCGACGAGCTGACTTATTGCCTGTCGTACGGCTATCTCGATAAAGCCACCATCGTGCGCGACCTAGAATCGCGCCCCGAAATGCAACACGTCGTCGTCACTGGCCGCGCCGCAGTGCAAGAATTACGCGACATTGCCGACACGATTACCGAATTGAACGACGAAAAGCATGCGTATAAAGCCGGGATTAAAGCGCAGAAAGGCTTGGAGTGGTGAGATAGCCGATACGCTCGAATACGGAGTGTGCTGGTTGATAAGGGGCTTTATCTCCCGTTTAGCGAAAACCGCAGCAAGGAGAGAGACAAACTGTTTCATCGTTTGGCTCACGACGCAGCAAGGGCAGCGCGGAGCGCTTTTTGCCCGGGTCGCCTTTCTTTGCTTACTTTCTTTGGCGAAGCAAAGAAAGTAAGTCCTCGTCGCGGATTGCGACTGTAAATAACCGTGCCGAAGGCACTAAAGCTAGAGCTGTTTTTCGGAGAGATGGATTGACTGAATTGGCAACGCTGCTGGAAAAAACACTGCACGAAGAAATCCCGCTCACGCGTGAAATTGGGGTCGAAGTGGTCGCCGCAAGCCCGCAACGCATCGAATTGGCAGCGCCGTTATCGCCGAATATCAATCATAAATGCACTGCTTTTGGTGGCAGTTTATACGCGGTGGCGGTATTGGCCGGTTGGAGCATGGTGTTCGCGCGGCTACACGCTGCAGGCTTGTACGCGCATATCGTGATTCAGGACGCAAAAATAGAATACCTGCTGCCCGTGATTGAAACCATCAATGCCCGTTGCGAATTGGCAAGCGATGCCGAGTTTGATCGTTGCCTGAAGCTATTTAGCCGCAAAGGGCGAGGGCGGATTGCGCTCGATGTGCAGATCGTGACGCAGCAGGGCGTGGCGGTGAGGTTTTGTGGGAATTATGTGATTCACTCATGACGCTGCAGTGCATTAAATTGTATTTAATTGAACCTGCGAACCGTTTAAATTTATAGTTATTCCGTGATTCAAATGAAATTTGGGGTGATTAATGATCGAAGAAAAAATGCAGCAGTATTATGCAGTTCGTGCGCCTGAATATGATGCTGTTTATTTAAAGCCAGAACGGCAGGCTGATTTACGGGAGTTGGAAATCAAAATTCCAGCTTTATTGGCGGGGCGGCGGGTTTTGGAAGTGGCGGCGGGAACTGGATATTGGACGCAATTTATTGCACTGCATGTAAAAGAAATACTGGCGACTGATTTTAATATTGAAACTTTGGCCGTGGCA
>CAUPHX010000002.1:0-24388 GCA_963511125.1 uncultured Deefgea sp.
AGCCCAAAACTAAAGCCAAAGAGCCTGTCAGCTGCGCCGAGTATAAGTCAACCGCACCATCGAGAATGGTCGCAGCAATTTGCCCATCAAATACATCGGCAAATTGAGCTAAGTCGACATTTTCTTTCATCGCCAACACCGCTTGCGCGCCCATACCTGCACGCAGCACTTTGGGCGACCAAACATCCGCGCATTGCGGTGACAATAAGACTTGTTCAACACCAGCGGCTTGCGCAGTACGTAAAATCGCACCGACATTACCTGGGTCTTGCACGCCATCGAGCAACAAAACAAAACCACGATGATTTACTGTTACTGACTCTGGAATTGAGACTAAAGCAAGCACACCACTCGCACTCGGTAACTCGGTTAATTGTGAAAATAAGGCCAGTGATAAATAGGTAACGGGAGAGTCGCTACGCGACAATAGATTTTGCACTTCATCTCGCATCGCGCCAGATTCCGAAACGAAGAGACGCAATACAGAATGTCCAGCATCCAGCCAAGCTGCCAGCAAATGGCAGCCATCGAGCAGCGTTTGCTGTGTCTTTGCTCGCTCACGGCGATTTTGAATTAATTTTAACGCCTGCTTAAAAGCAGTATTCTGCGTAGAAGTGATAATTTCCATTGAGTTCACACGGTAGGACGGCGCACATTATGCGCTAAAGCTTTACTCGCCAAAAGACAAATTTGTTTAAAATGTTGATAGTGAAACTCACTGACTAAACCGTCTAAACCACAATCGGCGTAAATCAAACCCACGGGTTTATCGCCAACAAAAATCGACATCGCACAGAAACTTTTAGCACCGATTTGCTCGACTAATTCGATGGGTAAATGCGGAGAAAATTGCACGTAATTCGTTTCATTCAGCCAAAAGCTTTGTGGTTTTTGCAGTAACTTTGTCAAAACATGCTGCTTTTCTAAAGAAATCCGCAAATTTTGTAAAGGATCAGATGGGGAAACGCCCTGCACATAGCGAGCTCGAAGTGAATTTTCAGCGGCCATTAACAGCGTAAACGCAATTCGCTGCATCCCCAGCCCTTCTGATAAAGCACGAACAGCAAGGGTCATAACCTGATTTGTTGGAGCACCTTGCACACCAGCCAAATGAAGCGCTTGCATTCGCTCAGACAACAAATCCTTTTTAGGCGTTAAAGACTCAGTCAACGGAGTTGTTTTTGAAGCGGGAAGCGGCCATTCACCAGGCAGCATCGCTAGCCAGCGAGCAGGAGAATTAAGCTGATTACTGCGGCCTTCTTTTCGCGTAAACGTGAGTAGCTGAACGATCAAAAAATGCCAAACCTCTTCAAATGGCAAGTTTAAAACAGCAGCTATGGTCGTCAATTTTTGCTGCACATCATCTTGCCACCAACCCGTTTGCAACAAGCGAGCTAAGGGAACAGTTGCATGCTGCAAAACACTACGTGTTGATGGCTCGGCATCATGGCGTATCAGTACCTGAATTGGTTCGGGCATTTGCCACAAAGACAAAAGCTCAGAAATATCACCTGAACCTGTAGGAGCATGTTCATCTAAAAATGACGCCAAAATGGATAAAGAATCTGCAATATTGATTAATACTGCAGCAGCTTGAATCTCACCTAATTTTGCATCGAATCGCTTATTCGCATAAAAGCTGGTTAAACGACGTGCAAGCCTGGCCTCGAAAACAAGTTTCAATAAATTGCCATATTCAGTCTGATGCGTTGGCAACATTAAACTTTCGACGGTTTGAGCACGTGCAAAACGCTCTAAGAATGGCGAGACCCCCATCAACATAATGGCGGCATCAATCGCAACAATATCCGATGACAAACTACTACGTTGACGCTGATTAATCATACGCAGCACTTGCGCAGTCAATAAAGGGTCACGCGCCACAACCTCGGCCACTTCAGACGGACGAATAATCTCAGCCCTGCGCATCATGCCCATGATCTGATTGCGAGACTCTTGCAAAATAGGGATTGCACGTCGCTCCCAAAATTGCAGCCAAGCTAGATTAGCCGTAGATTTTACATTCGCCATAACAGAAGCTTGCCGTTTTTCCAGTCATTTAATTCGATTTCTTGATCCGGAGAAACTCCAGGAATCACAAAAGTATTACTAATCAATAAGCTGCCTGGCTTCATTTGTGATTGTGCCTGTAGCCATAAACCCGCCATCACAGCAGGCGACAAAAAAGCATACACACAATCATAATCAGCAAAATTTAAACTTTGATAATCCGCATTCAACCAACGCACAGACGATGGCAAGCGCAACTTGCCCCACAACCAAGGCGCATTAGCATGCTCAACGCCGGCCAAATTTAAATCGGGTCTTTTTTCAGCCAAATACTTCAGTACTGTTCCGGTTCCCGCACCAACATCCAGAAAAATAGCCTGACTCGGTAGACATCCCTTCAATTCATTCAGTGCGCTTTGATTACTTAAATACAAAGGAACGCGTGAGACCATCACCTTTCCAAATATCAGCCACGAAATAAACAAAGCAAGAAGATACCAATGAGGGGCAATATCAAACTGCAGAAACAGCAAGGCCAAAGGCAGAAAAAAAAGATGCATCCACTTCCACCATGGCCCATCATGCAAAAAAAAAGCAACAACAAATGAAAAAATTGAAACCGTAGCTATCGAAATTAAAGGAATAAAAAATGTACTAAGCGGATATAACAAAAAAATAGAACATACTACGATAGATAAAAATAGTACCCATTGTGGTATAACTTTTAAATATCTCATTATTTGACAGGTTGCTGTATGGGATTTACAAACCCTTCAGCCGATGGCGCTGCAGCGGTCTCTTCTGCCTGCCCTGCCTGTTTGCGAATATCAGACTCCGCATCTTTATTCAGGACAACAATACTTATTCGACGATTTACCGGGTTATATACATTGTTTTTATCAAGGGGAATAACATCGCCAAATCCATTTACCCGAAGCACTTTATCTGGCAATAAGCCACCAATAATTAATTCACGCCGTGATGCATTTGCTCGCTCCGAAGACAATTCCCAATTGGTAAATCCGGCTGCACCACCGGCAAACTGAGTTCCATCGGTGTGTCCAGCTAATGAGACTGCATTGGGGACTTCGTTCAATAACTGGGAAATTTCTTGCAAAATTCCATGTGCATAGCTTTCTAATTCTGAGCTACCTGATTTAAACATAGGTCGATTTTTTTCATCTACAATTTGAATTCGTAGACCTTCCGCGACCATGTCTAGTTTGATTTGCTCTTTATATTGACCTAGTTTAGAATTTTCGCGAATTTTATCATCCATTAAAGCTTCAAATTTTTGCTTTAAAGCGTTCAACCTTTTTTTATCTTTAGCAGCTTCTGTTTGCGCAGGCGGATCGCCCTTTTTAACCTGACCAGCCTGCTTAGTAATATCATTACCACCGCCTTGAATAACGGATTCCGCATCACCAGAGCCTGAACCACCCGCATTTGAAACTTTTACGGGATTACTAAAAAAATCAGATATCCCTTTCAAGTTTCCTTTAGATACAGAGCCGAGCAACCACATCAATAAGAAAAAGGCCATCATAGCCGTAACAAAATCGGCATACGCAATTTTCCATGCACCACCGTGGTGGCCGCCGCCGCCTTTTTTTATTTTCTTAACAACAATTGGGCGCTGCGAATCATCACTCATCGTTTATGCCTTGTTGAAAACAATTATTTGCTCTTTGCATTTTTCACGAATTCTTCCAATTCTTTAAATGAAGGGCGCTCAGTTGAATCAAGGGCTTTTCGACCAAACTCAACGGCAACTTGCGGCGCATAACCATTCAAACTCGCAATCAACGTCACTTTAATAGTCTGAAATACTTGATGGCCTTCTGCCATTTTGGTTTCTAAGATATTCGCCAATGGACCAACGAAGCCATAAGCCAACCAAATACCCAAAAACGTTCCCACAAGTGCGGCGCCAATTAATCGGCCAAGATCAGATGGTGGCAAATGCAATGATCCCATTACATTGACCACACCCATTACGGCAGCAACGATACCAAACGCAGGCAAACCGTCACCTAATTTGGCCATCATGCCTGCAGGTCCATGCGCCTCATTATGATGGGCTTCAATTTCTATATCCATTAAGTTTTCAATTTCAAAGGCATTTAAATTGCCCCCCACCATCAAACGCAAATAATCACAAATAAAATCTGTGATGTGATGGTCATGTGAAATTTTAGGATATTTAGAAAAAATCGGGCTAGCATGCGGATCTTCGACATCGCCTTCGATGGACATTAGACCTTCTTTACGAACTTTTGCCAACAATTCAAACAGGCACGCAAATAAATCCATATAAAAGGCTTTATTAAACGCAGAACCCTTAAATAAAATGGGAATTGACTTACCAAATGCTTTTAAACTTTTTGGGCTACCACCTGCAACCATATAAACCAAGGCACCACCAAAAATAATGACCAACTCTAACGGTTGCCATAAAACTTTTAAATCGCCTCCGTGGGCGGCATAGGCGCCCAAAATACAACCTGTCATGAAAATATAGCCAATAATGACAAACATAAGCTAGATTCCTAGTTAGCGATATTACATAAATAAATTTTTAATTATCTACATCATAGAAGCAGCAATGCTGCGTCACAAGCTATTCAAACAATTTTCGTTGTGCAAATGCAGCACGTACAGGAGCAAAAGAAACCCTATGCTCGGGTATAGGGCCAAACTCATTGAGAGCAGACATGTGCAGAGCAGTACCATACCCTTTGTGCTGAGCAAATCCATAGTTCGGGTATAACAAGTCGAGCGCATAAGCCTCCGCATCACGATTTACTTTTGCCAAAATAGACGCAGCTGAAATGCATTGTTCTGTCAAATCACCTTTAATAATCGCTCGGCATGGCATTGTTAATGGCGGAGTGCGATTCCCATCGACTAAAACTTCATCAGGACGAACCGAAAGTAATTCAACGGCCCTAGACATAGCCAGCATGGTTGCTTGTAAAATATTAATTTGATCAATTTCTTTTGCTGTTGCACTGGCGACAGCCCAAGCAATTGACTGCGCCATAATATCAACTGCCAGTTTGTCACGTTGTTTTTCAGACAGTTTTTTCGAATCGGTGAGCCCGACTATCGAGTGGTTTGCCGGCAATATAACAGCTGCGGCAAATACTGAGCCAACCAATGGCCCCCTTCCCGCTTCATCGACGCCACAAATTAGCATGTCACGATTTTCGGTAGAAATTTGGCAACCGCATCTGCGGCACGTTCAGCAGCATCACATTGTAAATTTTGGTGCTGCTGCAAAAAAACATCCGCTATATCTGCTGATAAATCTTTGTCTAATAGATAATTATTAAGAGCAGTTGACAGGTTTTCAGGTGTGGCATCATCCTGCAAAAACTCAGGGACCAAGAAGCGTCCTGCGATAATATTAGGCAAGCTGACATATGGCAGCAAAAATTTTCTTTTGACCAATCTATACGTAAGCGGACTTATCTTGTAAGCGACAACAACCGGTTTTTTTGCGAGCATCGCTTCTAACGCAGCGGTGCCAGAAGCAAGTAGAATTGCATCAGAAGCCATCATTGCTTCATGAGCATGTCCAAACATCAATCGCCAATTAAGGTGCTGAGCATTTAGCCGCCAGATTTCATTTTCAAAAATTGTTCGGGTTTCCCTGGTAATGAGTGGTACCAATAAAACAATTTTTTTATGCTGTTCCGCGAGCATTAAGGCCGTCTTGATAAATATCTCCGCCATAGCCAATACTTCTCTCTGGCGACTGCCTGGGAGTATGGCGACTGCGGTATCTTTCTCACCAACATTTAATATTTCACGCATTTGATTCTGATTGGCATTAACAGGCATCAAATCAGCCAAAGGATGACCAACATAACTAGCAGGAATTTTATTAGTTTGATAGATTTTTTCTTCAAATGGAAGAATAAGAAGTATATGAGAAACCGCTTTGCGTATTTGCTTAATACGCTCAGGACGCCAAGCCCAAATCGATGGGCTTACATAATGAACAGTAGAGATTCCTGCCCGTTTGATGCGCTTTGCTAAGCCAATATTAAAATCTGGAGCATCAACACTAATAAATAAATCAGGTTTTTCACCCAAAATAGCTTTAATCAAACGTTTTCTTAATTTAAGTAGTTTTGGCAGATGTTTTATGACCTCAACGATTCCACCCACAGACAATGTTTCCATGGGTTCAATAGTTCTAGCACCAGCAGCAAGCATTTTTGGGCCACACACACCAGAAAATTGAGCGTCAGGAAAACGTAGCAATAATGATTTGATCAACGCAGCGCCTAACAAGTCACCCGAAGCCTCACCTGCGACAATCGCAATGCGTGGACCTTTTCTGCCGAAAAATAATTGATCATCCATAATTATTAACGAACAATACCGCGTTTTGATTGCGCAAAGAAATCAACAAAGCACTGCAAAACAGGCTGTTCTTTCACTTGTAAGCTAATAATAGCAACGGCTTCATCGTAAGAAATACCATCTCTATATAAAAGCTTATAAGCTTTTTTAATTGCAGAAATTTCATCTAAAGAAAAACTACGACGCTTTAAGCCTTCAATATTTATACTTCTGGCGCTAGCTCGATTACCTTCACAGATGACAAATGGCGGTAAATCTTGGACGATAATTGAACCTCCGCCCGCCATTGCATGCTCACCAACAACACAGAATTGATGAACAGCAGTCAGCCCGCCTAAAATAGCATAATCCCCAACGGAAACATGGCCTGCTAAGGTTGCATTGTTAGCAAGAATTACATTGTTGCCAACGATACAATCATGGGCGATATGCGCATACGCCATGACCCAGCAATTATCACCGACTAGTGTGTGTCCACGATCTTGGGATGTGCCAATAGAAACAGTAACATTTTGGAAAAACGTATTTCCATTACCTATCGTTAGACTTGTAGGTTCACCTGCATATTTTTTATCCTGAGGCACGCAACCTATAGAACAAAATGAATGAAAAGTATTTTTTTCACCTATCTGGGTATGTCCGTCGATAACGCAATGCGACTCGACAATGGTTCCAGAGCCAATAGTGACATGAGGCCCAACGATTGAATAAGCTCCAATAGTTACATCGGCTGCAATATTCGCATTCGAGTCTACTAGTGCGGTTGGATGGATTATTGGCATCAAATTTTTTCTATAAAATTAAAGAACTTCACGCTGCGCGCACATCAGATCTGCTTCACAAGCTAATTCATCACCTACATAAGCTTTAGCGGCGTACTTCCAAATCCCACGTTTACTCGCAATGATTTCAGCTTTTAATATTAATTGATCGCCGGGGACAACTTGACGCTTGAAGCGAGCATTGTCAATACCAGCATAAAATAAGATCGTATTCTCAGAAGGGGCAGGAACAATACTTTTGAACGTCAGAATACCAGCGGCCTGCGCCAAAGCCTCTAAAATTAAAACTCCAGGCATAACTGGATACTTAGGGAAATGGCCTTGAAAAAAAGGCTCATTCATTGTGACATTTTTTAATGCAACAATTGACTTTCCTGTTTCTAACTCCAATACACGATCGACCAATAAAAATGGATAGCGATGGGGTAAATGCTGCATGATGCCATTAATATCAATCGGTAACAATTTCATCTCCTAACTGCACTGAATTATTTATCAAACACATTTTTTCTACTTTCTTTAACCGTTTAGCAATCTCATCTAAGCTACGAAACTGCAAAACATTTCTAGCCCATAGTGTATAAGGCATTGCAGGAACACCACTAGTATATACACCTGGCTCCGTCAGTGACGACGGTACACCATTGCCAGCTAGTAATTTAATTTTATCTGCGATCTCAATGTGACCAGCAATTAAAACACCGCCCCCAATTAAACAGTTGGCACCAATTGTTGCTGAACCTGCTACACCACTACTTGCTGCAATCGCAGTGTGTTTGCCAATTTTAACGTTATGGGCTATTTGAATTAAATTATCGAGGCGTACTCCATCAGAAATAATCGTATCGTCAAGTGCGCCTCTATCAATCGTCGTATTGGCTCCAATTTCTACATTAGAACCAATAATTACTTTTCCAATTTGCTGAATTTTTTCCCAACTATTTCCATTCCAGGCATTTCCAAAGCCATCAGAACCAATCACTGCACCGCTATGAATCTCAGTATAATCACCAATTACTGCATTTGGATATATAACAACACGTGGATGGATCCAGCAACCTACACCAATAGAAACATTTTCACCAATTACGGTACTAGCCTCAATGATCGTGCCCTGCCCGATCCGAGCACCCGACTCGACGACAGCAAGCGCGCCAATTTCTGCAGTGCTATCAATCATTGCCAACTTAGAAATAACTGCAGATGGATGAATTATTTGAGAAGACTGGCGCTTGGGATGAAAAACATTTATTAATCTAGCAAAAAATAATTGTGGATCTTTACAAACAATTTGTGAGCAATGATAATTAGCATTGAATTGTTTAACAATTAATGCAGAAGCTTTACTCGCAGCGACTTGTTCAGAAAACTTAATTCCCGTGTAAAAAGACACATCTCCGAACTTTGCAGAAACCAACGATGCAACCGCCGTAACCTCAACATCATTACCTACTAATTCACCACCGATTTCTTCAACTAATTTAGATAATTTAAACTTCACCAACTCAGTGTTCATAATTATTTGTCAGCCAATAATTTTAATACTTTTTCAGTAACGTCTATTTTTGGATTTCGATATACGGCGTCTTGAATTACTACATCCAATTTATCAGCCTCAGCAACGGTGCGAATCGCAAAATTGACACGCTCTTGCAGCCCCGCCATTTCTTCATTACGGCGAGTATTTAAATCTTCGTTAATTTCACGCTGCATGCGTTGAAAATCTTGATTTAATTTTACAAGTTCACGCTCTTTCACCCTACGGTCTGCTTCAGTCAGGGTATTTTTATCTAGCAGCTGCTGCAAGTTTTTACCTTGTGCTGAAAAGCGCTGCAATTCGATTCTTTTTGGTTCGAATTCTTTCTCTAGTTTTTTAGTAGCACGAACAGCAGGTGCGGCCTCTCGCAAAACTCTTTGAATATCAACCACCGCAATTTTTGCATCTGCAAAAACCAAAGTAGAAATAAATGTAATAAATATTGTTAAACCATAAATAGGCTTCATCATTGATCTCTCTTTTAGAATAATTGGCCCAATTGGAATTGCACACTTTGTGTACTTGCATCAGGTGAAGCATTAATCGGAGAAGCATAAACAATTTTCAAAGGCCCGATTGGCGAAATCCAAGTAAAGCCTACACCAACAGACTGCTGAATTGAATTAAAATCAATGCTTTCATTGTATGACCAAATATTACCTGCATCATAAAATGCGCTGAGTCTCATTGATTTGTCATCTTTCATTCCCGGAACAGGAATAAATACCTCAAAATTATTCACAAGGCGAGTTGAGCCCCCCATGTAATTACCTGTGTTATCCATCTGACCTAAACTACCTGATTTATAGCCTCGAACAGAATTAACGCCACCCGCGTAAAAGTTCTTATAAAAAGGATATTCTTCTGATCCTGCATAGGTGCCACCATAACCCACTTCAAAATTCCACATAAATGTATATGGTTTCTTTGTTGGTAACGAGTAAAAATATTGGCTTTCAAAATTCAATTTATAGTAGTTTAGATCCGATGGGGGTACACCAACTTCGGCAGAAGTTCTCAGCAGGAAACCTTTAGTAGGGAACGTTGCGGAATCTCGTGAGTCTAATCCCCAATTTGCATTTAAAGATAAAACTCTGGCTGTATCACCAAACTCCTTGATGTAATCGAGGACATAAGAAGGAGATCCTGCCGTAACATCAAACTTCATATCCTCAATATTAATACCTAATCCCAGTGAGTTATATTCAGTCGTTGGCATCCCAAAATTAAATCCCAAACCTTTGGACGACATTCGATATTGCCCTAAATCCATAGATCCGGGATCGGTCTTACGCATGAAAGCGGTCCATCCGAACGACACCCCATCAGGGGTTGCGTAGGGATTATTCATGCTCAATGAAAATACCTTAGACGCTTGACCTGTGTTTACCTCTGCAGAGAAACGCTTGCCTGTACCTAAGAAGTTAGCTTGAGAAATAGAAGCTTGGAAAAGTGCACCTTCATCTTGACCGTAGCCTACGCCAAAATTTAAATTGCCTGTTTTCTTTTCTACAACATTAATATTCATATCGACTTGGTCAGCGCTTTCTGGCACTACAGGCGTATCGATATTGACCTCACTAAAGAAGTCTAATTGCTGCAAACGTTCTTTACTCCGTTTGATTTTTGCTAAATCATAGGGAGCAGACTCCATTTGACGCACTTCTCGTCGTAAAACTTCATCTTTGGTCAAATTATTACCGTAAATATTAATGCGTCGAACAGAGGTCGTTTTACCTGGGTCAATAAAAAAAGTGAACCCAACTGTTTTAGTTTCTTCATTAATAGTTGGTACCGCATTTACATTAGGAAATGCATAACCTTCAGCGCCAAGCCGGTCAATAATTGCAGCTGTTGATTTATTAATACTGTCCCTAGAAAAAACATCATCTTTCTTCGTCGTAAGCAATTGCTCTAATTCTATTACTGGAATTAAAAAATTACCCGCAAAACTAACATCACCTGTTTTATACAAATCACCTTCGCGCAGGTTAATTGTTAAAAACATATCTGCTTTGTCTTCAGATAAGGCAACTTGTGTAGATTCAATTTCAAAATTTAAATAGCCACTATTCAAATAAAGTGACTTGATTGCCTCTAAGTCACCAGTAAATTTCTGTTTTGAATACTGATCTGACGCTGTGTACCATGTCATCCAAGTCGACGTCGTCAGTGACAATATGGCGGTTAAATCAGACTGTGAGTAGACCTTATTGCCAACAAAGTTAATTGCCTTTATTTTCGCAACTTCACCCTCTGATATGTCAACCTGGATACCTACCCGGTTATTATCAAGTTTTGTTACCGTCGTTTTAATGTCTACGGAATATCGCCCACGAGAATAATATTGCTTCTTTAATTCATTGACTGCAGCTTCCAATACTTCTTGCTGGAAGATTCGACCTTCAGCTAAGTTTTGTCCTTTGAACGCAGCTTTAACTTCATCTTTATCGATGAGCTTGGATCCGTTTAAATTGATTTGAGCTACTGTTGGTCGCTCTTCAACCGTAATAACAATGATGTTTTTATCAACTTCAATTCGAATGTCATCAAAAAATCCAGTTGCAAATAATGTACGAATCGCCTCACTGGCTTGAGACTGTTCAAAACGATCGCCAACTTTGACGTTCAAATAATTGAAAACAGTACCTGGATCGGTTCTTTGCAAGCCCTCAACTCGAATATCTTGAACAGTAATCGCATCAAAAGCTTGAGCAGAAAGGCTAAGACTGGCAAATGCTGCTGCGAGCAGCACATACATTGATTTAAATTTCATTGGTCTATTCGTCAACAGGTTAGAGATTAGCCGAGGCCAAACAAGAAGCGATTAGCATCATTAAATAGTGCTAAGGCCATTAACATGAGCAGTAATGTCATGCCCACTTTTTGCAAACTTAATGCAAGCCACTCTGGAATCGTGCGGCCAGAAACTAATTCGTAGCCATGATACAGTAAATGCCCACCATCCAAAATTGGTATTGGCATCAAATTGAGAACGCCAAGGCTTAAGCTAATAAGGGCCAACGCTTGTAAATACGCAACCCAGCCGATGGCTGCACTTTGACCTGCAAATTCTGCAATCCCCAAGGGACCACTAACTTGCTTTGGCGACAATGCACCCACCAACATCTTACCAAACATTTTAACGGTTAAAATCGATAGATCATAGGTTTTGACGACGCCAGCGACTAAAGCATCTACAGGGGAAAGCCTTACCGTTTGTTGCATCGTTTTGTATAGCAACTCATCATTGCTCGGACTAACACCAATCCGCCCAACTTTCTCCCCATTAAGCTCAATCACATCGGGCGTGATTTTAAGATCTAACAATTTTTGCTCGCGACGAATTTTAAACACCAAATTCTCAGAGGGATACTGTGCCACAATATTTTGTAATTCAGACCAATCTTTTAACGTTTTTTGATTGATTGATATGACATAGTCACCCACTTGCAGCCCAGCTCGATCAGCGGCACTCGCAGGCTGTATGTAAGCAATACGATTAGTCACTGCAAACGGTGACAAACCTAATCTGCTAAGGATTTTCTGATCAAATTCAGTTGACTTTATTTGCTTTAGATCGAGCAAAAGCTGATTTAAATGTCCATCCTTGGTTTTGACTTCCAGCATGAGTTCGGGCTGGCCTGCCGCAGAGAACAAGCTCATCTGAACTTGCTCCCAATTTGCTACTTTTTCGCTATTGACCGCTGAGATATAGTCTCCAGCTCTCAAGCCTGCTTTGGCGGCGATACTATCTGCAACAACAGAACCAATAACAGGCTTCAGTGTTACAACACCATAGGCATACAAGCCAGCATAAATTAAGCTAGCAAATAGCAAATTAATAAAGGGGCCTGCAAATGCAATGGCCATTTTTTTGGCTGGATGCTGAGTATTAAAAGCGTATTGCCGTAAATTAGAAGCAACGGGAGCTTCAGACTCGTCCAGCATCTTAACAAATCCACCCAGTGGAATGGCGGCAATTTGCCACGTTGTCTGACCGCGCTGCCACTGGTAGAGCGGCTTACCAAAGCCAATTGAGAACGTTAAAACGCCAACGCCACATTTTCTCGCTACCCAGTAATGACCGAACTCGTGAATAAACACGAGAAGTCCAATCGCAAAAACAAAGGCAAAAAAAGTTAGCATTACAGCGTCTTTTGTTGAATGACTTGAGAAGCAAACACACGCGCTTGTGAATCTGCATCCAGTAAATCTTCAATACTTAAGGCCGGTAACAGCGACAAGCGATCAAGTGCCGCTTCTATTACGGATGGAATATCGGTAAATCTAATTTTTTCATTTAGAAAAGCATCAACAGCCATTTCATTCGCCGCATTGAGCACCGCAGGCGCTGCACCTGCCTCTTTCAGCGCTGCAAATGCCAAGCCAAGGCAAGGAAAACGCGTGAAATCTGGCGGGCTAAAATCTAAACGCCCAACTGCAAATAAATCCAAGGCTTGTACACCAGCATCGATTCTTTCAGGATAAGCCAAACCATAAGCAATTGGAGTACGCATATCAGGAGAGCCTAACTGCGCCAACACTGAGCCATCTCGGTATTGCACCATCGAATGAACCACACTTTGCGGATGAACCACCACTTGAATTTTTTCTGCCGGCGCATTAAACAACCACCGTGCCTCAATCACTTCCAAACCCTTATTCATCATGCTGGCAGAATCGACTGAAATTTTTCGACCCATTGACCAATTAGGATGCTTTACTGCTTCTGCAACGGTAATATTTGCAAAGGTGTCAATCTCACGCGTTCGAAATGGTCCACCCGAAGCGGTTAATAAGATTTTTTCGATTCCTACGTCAGCCAGAGAAGATTGATAAGGGTTTTCGCGGTAAACCACGGGTAATGCTTGAAATATCGCATTGTGTTCGCTATCAATCGGCAACAAAACACAGCCCGATTGAGAGACTGCATCCATAAATAACTGACCAGCCAAAACCAGAGTTTCTTTATTTGCAAGGAGTACCCGCTTAGAAGCCTTAGCAGCAGCTAGCGTTGCAGACATACCCGCCGCACCAACAATTGCAGCCATCACTGTAGTGACTTCAGGAGCGACAGAAATATCAATGAGAGCTTGAGGGCCAAAACTAACTGCCGTTTCAATTCCACGTGCGCGTAGCCCTTTGCTCAATCGCTCAGCATTGACTTCGTCCAATACGACGGCATGTTTTGGTCTATGGATTTCACAGGCAGCGATCAGTTTTTCGATCTGTGTGGCGGCACTTAAAGCAAACACCTTATAGCGCTCAGGATGACGCTGAATGACATCCAAGGTATTGCTACCAATGCTGCCCGTTGCACCTAAAATGGTCACAATTTGTTGCTGCATAGTTTTCCAATCGCTCTTACAAAGGCATTAGGTGTAACAAATAAATTGCCGCTGAAACAGGTAATATTGCCAGTAAGCTGTCAATTCGATCCAAAATACCACCATGTCCTGGCAGCATATGGCTACTATCTTTAATGCCACGCTGACGCTTCAATAGTGACTCAAGTAAATCACCCATCACGCTCACTGCAGTAATAAGCACAGCGAAAACACCCCATAACATGAGTTGAGATTTAGAGTTTTGCAATGATGAAAACATTGGCAACAGAGAAAACGGCTTGGGTATAAACATGAAGTAGCAAACTACAGCTAAAGTACCGCCATATACCCCTTCCCAACTTTTACCTGGACTAATCATTGGCGCTAGTTTTCTTTTGCCGAATGCCTTGCCTGAAAAATAAGCAAAGGTGTCTGCAATCCAAGCAACCGCCATCACCATCAACAACAGCCAGCCATCGCCATGCAAAATCATCATCGCCAAACCAGCGGGGATGAGTAAAGCCCATCCTGTCAGTAGGTTTAAATTACCAGCGGCGGCCAAGGGCCACTTAAAATACAACCAGCAAGGAACAAAGACGAGCCAAAAAGCCAAAGAAGCCAGCAGCAGCCCATATTTAAAATAGGCGGGGACCAAGTTCACGCAGATAAAAAAAACAATCGCAGTGATAATTGGATATAGTTTACCAACAAGACCATGCATTCCCGCAATATCTACCCACTCCCAAGCCGCTAAAGCCATGAGTGCGGCACAAAAAATCATCCAAGCCACAGGTGAAAAATAAAACAAGGCAATGACAATGAAGGGCAACAACAAGAGTGCGGTAAATACTCGGGTTTTTAGCATATTTTATTTTTTGGCTTCGAGTTGTTCACTAATTCGCCCAAAGCGACGCTCACGACCTTGAAACCATAAGATGGCATCACCCAAAGCTGAGCGACCAAAATCTGGCCATGGTAAATCGGTGAAATAAAGTTCGGTATACGCCAACTGCCAAAGCAGGAAGTTGCTAATTCGCTGCTCGCCACCCGTACGTATAAAAAGATCTGGGTCTGGCGCATAGGCCATTGCAAGGTAAGGCTGGATATCTACTTCGGTAAAACATGTTATTAGTTCTGGCTTTGCCTGCAACAGTTGCTGTGTTGCCTGCAGAATATCCCAATGACCGCCATAATCTGCCGCAATGGTTAAAACCAAGCCAGAATTAACCGAAGTTTTTGCCTCAGCAGCCTCAATCATTTCAAGCAGTTCAGATGAAAAATGACTGCGATTTCCAATCACTTTCAACTGAATATTATTGCGGTACATTCTTTCAACTTCGGACTGCAATACTTGCAAAAACAAGCCCATCAAAAACGTAACTTCATCCGCTGGTCTGCGCCAATTTTCACTCGAAAACGCGAAAACCGTTAGGTACTCAACCCCCAAATCTTTACATGTCGTAATAACTTCACGCAAAGAATCAACGCCTTTCTTATGGCCAAAAATACGCGGCATAAGGCGTTGTTTTGCCCAGCGGCCATTGCCATCCATAATTACTGCGATATGCTGAGGGATTTTACCGTTCAATACATTCGGTTCTTCGCGTTCGCGAGAGAATAAAGCCACGTTTCTTTCCGCCTAATTAAATCGACTCTTAAACAGTCAAAAGTTCTTTTTCTTTGTCTGTTAATTGCTTGTCTAGCTCAGCGATGTATTTATCGGTTAGCTTTTGAATGTCGTCTTGACCTTTGCGCTCGTCATCTTCCGAGATTTCTTTGTCTTTAATCGCACGCTTCATTTGTTCATTGGCATCGCGGCGCACATTACGCATCGCCACGCGAGCCTCTTCGGTTTCGCCACGCACCACTTTAATCAAATCTTTACGGCGCTCTTCAGTCAACATCGGCATTGGAACACGAATCAAATCACCTTGTGATGCTGGGTTTAAACCCAAATCACAATCACGAATCGCTTTTTCAACTTTGGCCACCATCGGTTTTTCCCAAGGCTGAACACCAATCGTGCGCGAATCAATCAAAGTAATATTTGCGACTTGGCTCACAGGAACCATGCTGCCCCAGTAGTCCACTTGCACATGATCTAGCAAACCCGTATGGGCACGACCAGTACGCACTTTTGCCAAGTCTGTACGTAATTTATCAGCCGTTTTTTGCATTTTGGCTTCGGTGGTTTTTTTTAAATCAGCAATCATTATTTAACCTCTTACAGCAATAAAAACAGGCGGAAATTGCTCCGCCCGTCGACTTGCAAATTAACAATTTTAGCAGTGTACCAGTGTACCCTCGTCTTCCCCAAGCACCATACGCTTTAAAGCACCGGCTTTGAAGATACTCAGCACACAAATATTCATCTTTTGGTCGCGACACAAGGCAAAAGCCGTTGCATCCATGACTTTCAAATTACGACCAATCACTTCATCAAACGTTACCGTTTGATAGCGTACCGCATCTGGATTTTTCTTTGGATCATCGGTATAAACACCATCAACTTTGGTGGCTTTAATCACGATGTCAGCGCCCATTTCCATACCACGCAATGCAGCAGCAGTGTCAGTCGTAAAAAATGGATTACCTGTTCCAGCGCCGAAAATAACGACCTTATTTTCTTCGAGATATTGAATCGCTTTGCCGCGCACGTAGGGCTCGGCAACTTGAGCGATGGTCAAAGCAGACTGAACACGCGAAACGATACCCGCGCGCTTCATCGCATCTTGTAGTGCCAACGCATTCATTACCGTTGCCAACATGCCCATATAATCGGCAGTTGCACGATCCATGCCAGACGCAGCAGGCGCCACGCCGCGGAAAATATTACCGCCACCGATCACAACGGCGACTTGCACACCCAAATCAACAACCTCTTTCACTTCATGCACAATCCGGTCGATGGTCGCGCGATTGATGCCGTAGCTATCTTCGCCCATTAAGGCTTCACCGGAGAGTTTCAACAAAATCCGCTTGTATTTTGTGGCTTGACTCATGTACTTATCCTTTAAATGTGCTTGATCGTGGTCGTACAAACGCCGCACGTTACCATGCGGCGTGATGTTAAGTCTTTACATAAGACTTAAAGTTGTGCTGCTGCAGCAACTTCCGCTGCGTAATCCACAACTTTCTTTTCAATGCCTTCACCAACTACCAACATGGTAAAGCCATTGACTGTTGCTGATTTAGATTTCAACAATTGCTCGATGGTTTGCTTGCCATCTTCAGCCTTGATGAACACTTGATTCAGCAAAGTCACTTCTTTCAAGAAGCGATTGATTTTGCCTTCAACAATTTTAGCCATCATTTCTTCAGGCTTGTTCTCAGCCTTAGCACTTTCTTCGGCAATACGACGCTCAGTCGCGATAACTTCAGCGTCCACACCGCTTGCATCCAATGCTTTTGGTTTTGCAGCCGCGATATGCATCGCGATATCTTTGCCTAGACCGTCATCACCACCAGTCACATCAACCATTACACCGATTTTTGCGCCGTGCAAGTAAACAGCCAATTCGCCAGCAGTTTCATAACGCGCCAAGCGACGTACAGTCATGTTTTCGCCCAATTTAGCGATCAATGCTTTACGTGCTTCTTCGACAGTAACACCCGATGCCAATACCACCGAAGCCAATGCTTCAACATCAGCTGGATTTGCTTCAGCAACCGCTTGCGCTACTGCTTTAGCGAAAGCAACAAAACCATCATCTTTTGCAACGAAGTCAGTTTCGCAGTTAATTTCAACCACTGCACCAACTTTTTTGTCTGCAGAGATAAATGATGAAATCACGCCTTCAGCAGCAGTACGGCCAGCCATTTTAGAAGCTTTGTTGCCTGACTTAATACGCATCAATTCTTCAGCTTTCTTGATGTCGCCTTCAGTTTCAACCAAAGCTTTCTTGCATTCCATCATACCAAGACCGGTTAATTCACGTAGCTCAGCAACCATTTTTGCAGTAATAGCAGACATTTAATATTCTCCAGAACGGGGATTTACATTTTATTTGATAAACATTACAAAAAAGGGGCAGACGCCCCTTTTTCTTGGTATCACTTAAATTTCAGCTTACTCAGCAGCAGGAGCTGCATCAGCAATTGATGCAACCAATGCTTGAGTTGCTTGGTTACGGCCTTCAAGCACAGCATCTGCAGCAGCACGAGCGTACAAACGGATAGCGCGTGAAGAGTCATCGTTACCAGGAATTACGAAATCAATACCATCTGGGCTGTTGTTGGTATCAACGATACCGATCACTGGGATACCCAATTTAACGGCTTCAACGATAGCGCCTTTTTGATAGCCAGTGTCGATTACGAAAATCGCATCAGGCAAACCGCCCATGTTTTTAATACCACCCAATGAACGCTCTAGTTTCTCAACATCACGTTTCATCATCAACAATTCTTTCTTGCCGTAGCCACTGCCTTCAGCATTTTCAAGAACGGCTTTCATGTCGCTCAGGCGTTTGAGTGATTGCTTAACTGTTTTAAAGTTAGTCAACATACCACCCAACCAACGGTGATCAACGAATGGTGCGCCTGCGCGCGCTGCTTCTTCAGCAACGATTTCGCGAGCAGCACGTTTAGTACCAACAAACATCACGTTACCTTTGTTTGCAGACAATTGACGGATGTATTTCATCGCGTCTTCAAACAATGGCAAAGTTTTTTCTAAGTTGATAATGTGAATCTTGTTGCGTGCACCGAAGATGTACTTACCCATTTTTGGGTTCCAGTAACGAGTTTGGTGACCGAAATGGACACCCGCTTCGAGCATATCGCGCATACTAACAGACATTTAATTCTCCAATTGTGTCTTAGGGTTAGGTCTTCCATCCGCACGGGACACTACAAACCATTTGTAGTGCACCCTTGACAGGGCGGACGGGATTTTTACTACGATGAAACGTCATTTAAAAACGAATTACCACAGCAAGGCGGCATTATATAGGAAAGCACATAGCAGCTCAAGGGGAACAATCTAGCGCAGCACACAAAGAAGACAAATGGACTTCGCTGCGCGCCAACAAGAGTTCATCACCCGACTGGCGAGCAATTTTTTGCATTAAACGATAGTTTTCTAATAACCACGCAGGTTCAGCACTTTGCCGATCCAAAACAATCGCTAACTCCAACCAGCTTAACGCCGTCGCATATTGCTGCTGCTGCAACGCCACTTCGGCGAGAATTCTTTGTGAATACGCAAGCTCCACCTTATTGCCATCGGCCAAATTGATCGCCTGCAATGCCAAATGATTGGCGGATTCAAGATCCAACGCTCTTAACGCCAACTGCGCATTTAAATTCAATATCTGCACTTCAAGTCGGCAAGGCAGAGCACAAGATTGCCGAGCCAAACGCAGATAAGCAGCAGCACGCGCACTATCTTGCAATTGAACCAACTGCGCCATTTGCACCGCAGCTTGAGACTTTTGTGCCGGACTAAAAACCGCCAAATCAAGCAAAGGAGCCAACACTTGCTCCGCAGATTGCTTATCACCCAGACGCGCCTGAATCTGCGCCAAACCCAAGCGAGCCATACCCTGACCCTGCCAATCATCTATTGCCTGATACCCCTGCAGCGCAGTACGCCATTCATATTCCGCAGTTTCAATACGCCCATCCCGCATAGCCAGCAAAGCGTTTCTGTGCGATAGCTCCGCCTGTATACGTGCGGGTGATTTAATATTTTCAGGCACAGAACTACAAGCCGTCAAACCACTCAAAAGCAATATCAACAATAAACGAGTCATTTTCATCGGCGACTCTCCGGCAAAGGAACATCCAGCGGGATAGGTGCCAATATAGAATTAAGTGGCCAACTATTTTGCAAACCATCCAAGGTTTGGCGCCCACCATAAACCAACTCATCGGTATTGCGTACCAAGCCAGGAATACGTGGCGCGGACTGCTCTACCGTTTTCCGCAACACAGACATCGTCGCGCTAGCATCTTTTGCTACCGAATCTGCACTCACCACAATAGAGGCCGCCCCAAGAAGCACAGGAGACAACTTGGTATTGAGTTCAGCAGCAACGCCATCGGCACGAAGCATCAACTGATCGGCACTACGTAACGCAGTACGCGCCTCGACATCCACAACGCCATCAACCCTATCAAGCAAAACATCCAATTTTTCACGCGTTGCTCGCATTTCAGCCGTTAGCTGCTGCACATTGGCAAACATCAAGCGAATATCACCCTTCGGGTCATTCAGATAATCAAATGTTTGCTGCACTGAATCTATCATCGGCAAGGTGCGGTTACTGAGGTTCTGGGCAATATCAGCCACCCCTAGGGCTGGCGCAAACATTAATACACCCCCTTCCTGCAATCGTGCAACCTTGGGCGTCCCTCCAGCAATCTCAATATAATGATCACCAATCAAACCCTCTTGCTGCAAAATCGCAATCGAATCCTGCTTAATCCATTTCATATATTGCTGCTCAATCAACAAAGTGACATCCACTTTTGCTTGCTCATTGAGCTCAACCTGATCAGCAACACCAATCCGGAAACCAGACAAACGCACTTGCATGCCAGGCTTTAGGCCACTACCACTCTCAGCAACAAAATGAATTTTATCTTTACGACTAAACAACCCCTGCCGCTCCCCCAGCACTACGAGCAAAGTCATGAAAATAAGCAACAACAGGCCAACCAATACACCCACCCGCCAACTTAACCACTTAAATCGCGGATCATTATCTTTTAAAAAAACTGCATGCTTCATACCAAGACATCCATCGATAAACATATTGATTGAAATGACGGCTGCGCTGACCGGGTTGAAAGTACTACAAGTGACTCAGGCAAAACTATATGCTGGTACATTTTAGCGAGCATGGGGTTTCGCCCCTTGGTATCACTCCACCACTCCAGCCAATCCTCTTCAACCACCCATGTGGGCGCATGCTGCAGCACCACACGCAACATGGCCACCACACGGCGCTGCGCCAAATCGAGCTGCCCTGGCAACTTACCCATCAACAGCATGAGTTTCTCAAGATCCACTTCCATCGCCAACAACAGCTGATTGAGCTGCTGCTCATTGTGATGCAAAGAGTCCGCATCATGATACCAATGCGGCAGAATCAAATTTTCCCACGCACGCAGGTTGTTAATCAGAACAGGTTTTACCTCCAAGATCCCCAAACTACCCGGCTGAATCAGATTTGCCGACTTAGCCAGCAAATTGATAATATTTTCTGCATCTTCTATTTCGGTTAGAGTTAACCAATACCGCCCCGGCACTCGCAACACATCCACATCAAACAGATTTCTATGGCTCATCGTATCATTGCCCAAGCCAAATCAAGCAAGAATAAAACCAGCATCCCTCTCAGTACCGCACGTGACGCCGCCTTTGGCACATCCGAAGCCTGTGGCTGCACAGAAAATCCTGCGTGCACCGAAACCAAACCAATCGCCAAGCCAAAGCTCATCGCCTTCAGAATACAAACGATCACCTCATCCAAGCGCAGCATGCGCTCCAAGGCAAAAATCTGATAACTTGCATCCCAGCCTGACGCAAACAAAATACCACCGAGCACCGATGAAAGCGCCATCACCGCCGTCAACACCATCGCCGCCACCGTAATGCCCAATACGCGTGGCAACATTAAATATGATTTAATCGAAATCCCCATTCGCTTTAATTCATTAACCTCACCACTGATCCGCATCGAAGCCAATTCAATCGCCACCGCCGAAGAAGAACGCGCCACCATCATTAAACACGCCAAAATCGGTGACAACTCAACAAAACTAAGCGAACCCAACAATCGCAACGCAGCATCACGACTTTGCCCGTATTCATCATGCAGCTGCACCACAACAATCGCCCCCAAGGCGAATCCAGCCGCGGCAGCAAGCCACACGGCCTCATTGGCCGTAAAATAGATTTGCTTGAGCAACACCCGCCGTACAGGCGGACGCGCCAAAGCACTAAAATGCACCAACGTGCGCTGCAATAATGAAAACAATGCACCTACCCTTGTGATTTATAACGACCCAATCAAGATGATTCCAATCAAGATGATTAAGAGGCAGCAGAAGCGACACCCAACAATATGCCCAAGCATCTGACACGATTAACTTGATAATCAGCCACTCAACCCCAATCAATACTGCATCCAGCATTTTAGCTATCAAGCCGATAAAAAAGCTAGATTAGATGCTTTCCTATAAAAGCATTACACTAGCAAACAAATCAGCGCACCTTTAATTTAACCGCAAATCAATTCAAGCTAAGGAATTCAATATGGCGACTCGACACAATCGTTTACTTATTTTAGGTTCAGGTCCAGCAGGTTACACTGCCGCCGTTTACGCTGCACGCGCCAATTTGAAGCCAGTCCTGATCACTGGCCTCGCACAAGGTGGTCAACTGATGACCACCACCGATGTCGATAACTGGCCCGCTGATTTTGACGGCGTACAAGGCCCTGAGTTGATGACACGCTTTCAAAAACACGCCGAACGCTTCGGCACTGAAATCTTGTTCGATCACATCCACACTACGCACCTCACTGAAAAACCAATTCGTTTGGTCGGCGATTCGGGCGAGTACACGTGTGACGCGCTGATTATTGCGACAGGCGCATCTGCGCAATACCTAGGCCTGCCATCTGAAGAGGCCTTTTCAGGCCGCGGCGTTTCAGCCTGCGCCACTTGCGATGGTTTCTTTTATCGCGGCCAAGACGTTGCAGTCGTTGGCGGCGGCAACACGGCAGTGGAAGAAGCAATCTACCTTTCTAACATCGCCAAACACGTCACACTCATTCATCGCCGCGACACCTTCAGCTCAGAGAAAATCCTGATCGATCATCTAATGGAAAAAGTGGCCGAGGGCAAAATCACGCTCGAAACCAAACAAACACTGGATGAAGTGCTCGGCGATGCAAGCGGCGTAACCGGCGCACGCCTAAAATCCACCGTCGATGGCTCGACCAAAGATTTAGCCCTGATGGGTGTATTTATTGCAATTGGTCACAAGCCAAATACCGACATTTTCAAAGGTCAATTGGACATGGACAACACGGGTTACATCCACACCCAAGGCGGCCGCAACGGTGGCGCGACGGCGACGAGCATACCCGGTGTATTTGCCGCCGGTGACGTGCAAGACCACATCTACCGCCAAGCAATTACCTCTGCCGCAACGGGCTGCCAAGCCGCACTCGATGCAGATAAATACCTAGAAACCCTACGCTAAAATCATAGGTATTTATCTGTAGCCATTAATTATAATATGCTACAGTCATATACCCACAGTACGCCAATCTATTTGATTGGCGTTTTTTTCATCCATACAACAAGTTCAAAAACCAACTACCCAGCAAACCCTAAAGCCCAGCCATGCCTACCCAACTCACTCGCGTTCAATTCAATACTTTGCTTTGCAGCCTCGTCGCCATCACCCTACTTTCAGGCATCAAAGCACCATGGCCTGAAGAATTATTTTTGCAGCACAGCTTAACGATGGTTTTTATAATGAGCTGGTTTTTCATCCACAGAAAATATCATTTTTCAAACAGCAGCACAGGCTTAGTCACCATTTTTATCTTGCTACATATTTTTGGTGCGCGCTGGTTGTATTCCAACGTACCTTACGACCAATGGCTCAGCGCCTGCTGCAGCACCAATACGCAACAACTGTTTGGCTGGACACGAAACCACTACGACCGCTTGGTTCACCTCGCCTATGGACTGTGCTTCACATTGCCATTGGCTGAGTTTTTCCAACGAAAAAATCACAACAAACAAAGCTGCTGGCACTTGGCCATTTTATGGATTATGGCGAGCAGCTTGTTTTATGAATGGTTTGAATGGGGAGTTTCGATGATGCTCTCCGCACAAGACGCCGAAGGTTATAACGGGCAACAAGGCGATCAATGGGATGCACATAAAGACATATTGCTGGCCAGCATGGGCGCCTTGCTTAGCGGATTGATTTGGCGGGAAAAATCACTCATACATACGAATCGTTAAGCAAAAAAACGCCAATCAAATGATTGGCGTTTTTCAGACTGCTGACAAAGCCTTCCCAATTTGGAGGGCTTTGTGTTTTCATTGGGTATGCTTAAGCCTACATCCCCAATCCAGCATGAAATCGAAATGGTCACCCTCGAGCAGTTGGTGCCCAGCAATCATTTGCTCCGCCTCATTGATCGCCATATCGATTTCTCATTTATCCGCACCGAAACTGAACACCTTTAGTCTTCGAATAATGGTCGTCCTGCCCTCGATCCCGTTTTGCTCTTCAAAATGCTGTTTATCGGCTATCTGTTTGGCATTCGCTCCGAACGCCAAATCGTGCGGGAGATTGAGGTGAATGTCGCTTATCGCTG
>CAUPHX010000003.1:0-23182 GCA_963511125.1 uncultured Deefgea sp.
ACTTTGCAGATGGAAGGTCCGCTCAATTTGGCGAACCTCATTAATTTATTGATTAACTTGGCATTCCACTACATATGGGTGATTGGTTTTCATTTGCTCCTGCCTGCCGCATTGATGCTTTTGGGGCAATGGATTTGGTTTTGCAGCACCAAAAAACGCTCGATTTTTAGAGGGTGATATTGGGAGTCAGTTTGTCTATGTTTGAACTCGACCATGTATTTGTATTGTGCGAACCCAATGCGCCTGAGGTGGAGCAATTATTGGCGGCTGGATTTGTTGAAGGTGGCGGCGGCGCGCATCGTGGCCAAGGTACGAGTAATCGACTGTTTTTCTTTGATGATTTTTACCTCGAGTTTTTGTGGGTTTACGATGAGGCCGAAGCGCGTTCAAGCCTCACCGCCCCGACTCAATTGTGGGAACGCTGGTCGCAACGTCAGCAAGGGGCTTCTTCATTTGGACTGTGTTTTCGCCCATCACAATCACTCTCTGCAGAGCAAAAGCCTTTTGCAGGTTTTGCCTATCAGCCAGAATACTTTCCTGATGGTTATTCGATTTGGCTTGCTGAGCAAACGATTGAAATGCCAATGATGTTTTATATGTCGTTTGCCACTCCGCCAAAGGTATCGATGCCGCATGTGGCATTCACTAGTATTGCGAGCAAGTTGATTCAGTGCAGGATTGAAACGCCGAATTTACCGATGATTCTGGCTGAGAATTGCCCAGAAAATTTACATTTAAGCGTTGCTGCGTGTGAGTCGATGACTTTGCAATTGAATGGTCATAGCGGAAAGTCGATCCGCTTTGCGAGCCTGCCGCTAACAATTGAATATTAAGTCAGCGCAAGGCTTTGACTTGCGACATCTCGTTACGCCAGCAAACGCGCAATGTAGGCAAAACCCGCTAAAATAGCGCATCTTTTCGATAAAGCCCCAGCATGAATCGCGCAGCGCTGTTGATCCCTCATTTTAATAATCCACAAGGCTTGGCCGATTCCTTGGCGTCGGTCGCTGCAAGCGAGTGCGTTGATGCGGTGATTGTTGACGACGGCAGTACGCGCGCGGCGAGCAGTATTCGCAAGCGGCTTTGATTGAGCGTTGGGTGGTACTTTTGCAGGAAGAACTGTAATCATGAGTATCAAATCCACTGTGCTGGGATTTTTATTGAGCCTTTTATTTTTGGGTTCATTGATCGTGGTTAGGCCAGAATGGTTTTTATTTTATAAGTCGGCATCATATCCAATTTGGATGATTAAATACTTGCCGAGAACAATTTCGCTGCAGTCATTTTTGGTGTTTCTTGCTTTGTTACCTGTAGTTATCGCGGCAATTGATTTTCGCCGAGCTGCTTATGCCGTATTACTGGTCGTATCGATTGCTCCAGTAGCTGCTTTGCTGGTTTACGTGCTGGAAAGCTATCATCGGCAAACGGTACTGAACCTAGTGGCAAATTTGGTGTTTCACTACTTCTGGATTGTTGGCTTTCATTTGTTAATGCCGACGGTATTTTTGTTGGCAGCTCGTTCTATTTTTACGCGATTGACTCAAAAGTGGTTGCGATTCAAAAATTGAAATTTTGTCGCTAAAACCCGTTAAAATGACGCATTGTCTTCATAAAGTCCCCGCATGAATCGCGCTGCATTGCTCATTCCCCATTTCAATAATCCACAAGGCTTAGCCGACTCTTTGGCATCGGTCGGTGTGGCTGAGTGCGTTGATGCGGTGATTGTTGACGACGGCAGCACGCGCGCGCCGCTGAATGAGGATTTGTGTCGCGCGGCATGGCGGGCGCAAGGCGAGCTGAAGTTTTATTATTTGCCGCACAATTGCGGCATCGAATACGCGCTCAATACGGGGCTGGAAGCGATTGTCGCGGCGGGTTACGAGTTCGTCGCGCGGCTTGATTGCGATGATCTGTGTGTATCGGATCGTATCGCTCGCCAAGTGGCGTTTCTAGACCAATACCCCGATGTTTATTTACTCGGCAGTGCGGTGACGTTCTTTGATGCGAGCGGAGATCGCTTTACGCTCAATCAGCCACAAACTCATGCCGAGATCGTGCGGCAAATGCATAAAGACAACGCGTTTACGCACCCGAGCGTGATGTTCCGCACTGCGGGCGTGAAGGAAATCGGCCTGTATCCGATGGATTGCAAGGCAGCGGAAGACTTTGCGTATTTTTGGGCTTTTGTCGCCCGCTATCAAACCGCCAATTTACCCGACGTGCTGACGCGTTCTGAATACAACGACAGCGGTATTTCGATGAGTCGTCGTCGCCAGCAGCAAGCGATGCGAATCAAAATCCTCGCGCGCTATTTTGACTGGCGGCCACGGTCGATGCTCAATATCGGTAAAGCCGCAGCATCATTCGCGCTACCCGTCTCATTCACCCGCAAAATCAAACGTCTGCTTGGAGTTGGCACGTGGAATTAACGCATTCTGTTTTATTACTTATTCCGCACTACAACAATCCCGCAGCGCTGGTGAAATCGCTGGCGAGTATTGGCGCGGATGAGCCGTGTGATGTGCTGGTGGTGGATGATGGTAGTACGCGCGCGCCGATTGATATGACTGCCGCGAATGCCGCGTACCAAGGTTGCGGCACTTTGCGTGTGTTGAATTTAGCGCAAAACAAGGGCATTGAAGGCGCTTTGAACGCGGGTTTGGCGTGGGCCAAATCGCGGGGCTATGAATGGATTGCTCGCCTCGATTGTGGTGATGAGAACGTATCTGATCGTATCGCTCGTCAATTGGCGTTCCTAGCTAAACACCCCGAGGTGGTATTGCTCGGTGGCGCGGCGAGTTTTGTTGATCAAAATGGTGTTGAACAATTTGTTCTGCGGCATCCTACTTCGCAGCTTGAAATTTTGACGGCGATGAAGAAAAACTCGGCGTATATTCATCCAAGCGTTATTTTTAAATTGTCTTCGGTTGATACGCTGGGTGGGTATCCATTGGATGCGCCGGCTGCGGAAGATTACGCGCTGTTTTGGGCTTTGGCGCGGCAGTTTAAAGTGGCGAATTTGCCCGATGTATTGATTAAATACGAACTCGACCCGAACGGCATTTCGCTCGGCAAGCGCAGCACGCAGCTCAAATCGCGGCTGAAATTGCAGCGCAAATATTTCGACGGGAGTCCGGCGGCGATTGCTGGCATTGCGCGCACCTTGGCTTTGCTGGCGATGCCGTATGAGTTGGCGTTTAAAGTCAAAGCGAAATTGCGCAAGGAAAAAGCATGAGTTCCATTGTGCATGTAGTTGAATCGTTTGGCGCGGGCACGCTGTCGATGGTGTCGGCGATGGCCAACGCCCAGTCGCAGGATGGCCATTCCGTAACCGTGATTCACTCGGTGCGCGAGGAAACGCCAGCCAATTGGCGCGCCTTGTTTGCCGATGCGGTGCAATGCATTCATTTGCCGATGCAGCGGGCGATTCATCCACTGAACGATTTTCGCACGGGTCGTGCCTTGCTGAAATGGATTAAAGACATCGCGCCGGATGTCGTGCATTTACATTCGAGTAAAGCCGGTGCGGTGGGGCGTTTGGTGAGTTTGGCTTGGGCGGGAAAATCGGGCGGGCCGCGCTGGTTTTTCTCGCCGCATGGTTTGTCGTTTTTGCAGCGCGCCGAAGGGCGACTGAAAAACAGCGTGTTTTTGGCGATTGAAAAAATCTTGGCTGGTGTGCCAGTGACTTTTATTGCCTGCTCGCCGTCTGAGGGCGAAGAAATCCACACGCATTTATCGAGTAATGTCGTCGTCGTAAATAATGCCGTAGATTTAAGCAAAATACCGCAAGCGCGCTCAATCAATGACGTACCAAACGAGCGTAAAATTCGCATAGGTACGGTAGGCCGCGTGTGTTTGGCGCGTAACCCTGAGTTTTTCGCCGAAGTTGCGCACAAAATGGCTGCAGAAAACGCAGAATTTGTCTGGATTGGTGGTGGTGATGAGAGTGGCGAATTGGCGCTCAAGGCCGCCAATGTTTCGGTCAGCGGCTGGTGTGATCGCAGTGCTGCTTTGTTGCAACTTGCGACGCTGGATATTTATATTCAAACCAGCCGCTGGGAAGGTTTGCCAGTGGCGGTGATTGAAGCGATGGCCGCCGGTTTACCGGTGGTGGCGACTAATGTGGTGGGAAATCGCGATTTAGTTAAAAACGGTGAAAACGGCTATTTGGCGCAGACGCCCGATGAGTTTGTGGTACATCTGAAAGCCTTAATCGCAGACGCTGCCGCGCGTGAAAAATTAGGCCAACAAGCGCAAGCTTTTGCGCGTGAGTTTTATTCTTTAGATCAAATGATGGGCAGTTTGTACGCTGCGTATGGATTGCCATCAATAGCAAAAAAACGCGAAAACGAGACGCAATGAAACAAGAAAAACACCTGCAAGCCGAAGGGGCCAAGTCGTGGCTGGCCTTGGCCGATTTTACCGCGCTGGCGCTGTCGTTTGGCGTGGCGATGCTGTTGCTTTGGATATTCCGCTATGGTCGAATTTCGGCCAGTTTTGAATTGTGGTGGGCGTGGGAAGGGCGGCAACAGGGACTTGCGTTTCTTGGCTTGGCGTTGATTACGGTGATTAACTTTTGGTGGCGCGGTCACTATAGTTTGCGGCTACCGTTTTGGGATGAGTTGCTCGAAGTGCTGCGTGCCTTGCTGCTGGCGGCATTACTCAATGGCATGTTGGTTTTGCTGGGTAAATTTACCGTCTCGCGTTTCCTCTGGCCCGTGTCGTGGGGGCTTGCGCTGGTGTTGCTACCGTACTTTCGCGGCGTGATGCGCGATTTTTTGCTTAAAAAGCGGGTTTGGCAGCTACCGACGGTGATTATTGGTGCGGGGGTGAATGCGGTTGAGGCTTATCGCGCTATGCATAGCGAGCGGCAGCTTGGCTTTGAAGTGCAGGCGTTTTTGTCGATCGATAGCACTGCGCCCGAGTCGCTGCAAATCAATGGTCAGACGATTCCAGTGATTCGCGGTGAGCGCGAACAGCTATTGCCATGGCTAAAAGCCAACGGTCATCCTCACGTGGTGATTGCGGTGAATGAGGATGAGTTGCGCCAAATTGAAAACCAGATTGAGCAACTCTCTTTGCGCTACAAAGACCTGCATATTATTCCGCCGATTGCTGGGCTGCCGTTGTTTGGCGTTGTGCCGCATCACTTTTTCAGTCACGAAGTCTTGCTGCTGCGGGTGCGCAATAACCTGCTGGTGAAGCCGCTGATTTTGCTGAAACGTGCGTTTGATTTATTTGGCGCGACCTGCGGGATATTCGTGCTGAGTCCCTTGCTGGCCTATGTGATGTGGCGGATTAAACAGGAAGGTGGCCCTGGCGCGATTTTCTTTGGTCATGTCCGTGTCGGTATGAATGGCGTGCCGTTTAAGTGCTGGAAATTTCGCACCATGGTGCACAATTCGCAAGAAGTACTCGACCATCTTTTGGCGACCGATCCACAAGCGCGTGCCGAATGGGATACTGATTTCAAGCTAAAGAATGACCCGCGGATTACCAAAATTGGTGCCTTTTTGCGCAAAACTAGCCTCGATGAAATTCCGCAATTGTGGAATGTGATTTGTGGAGAAATGAGTTTGGTGGGGCCACGGCCGATTATTGATGCCGAGCTGGAACGCTATGGCGATAAAGTTGATTTCTACCTTGAGGCACGGCCGGGACTGACGGGTTTATGGCAGGTATCGGGCCGCAACGACACCAGCTATGCTGAACGCGTCGCGCTCGATGCTTGGTACGTGAAGAATTGGAATTTGTGGTACGACATTGCGATTGTCTGCAAAACGATTAAAACCGTCGTCAGTGGTCGTGGCGCATATTGATAAGAAGTAAGGGGAGAGGAGTTAGGTGTGAGGGGAAAGGTCAACGGCTTTTACACCTCACTCCTCACCCTTAACACCTCACCAACCGGAGGTTGCTAATGCAAGATTTTGTTCAGTGGTTTCGCCAGGCAGCACCTTATATTCATGCCTTTCGTGGGCGCACGTTTGTCATTGCACTTGGTGGCGAAGTGGTGCGCGATGGCAAGTTTGCCACGTTGACGCACGACATTAATTTGCTCACTAGCTTGGGTGTACGACTGATTGTGGTACACGGCGCACGGCCGCAAATTGAAGCGCGCATCGCTGAGCGTGGCATCGAAGGCCGCTACTTGAACGGCATTCGCGTTACCGATTTGCCGACACTGGAGTGCGTAATTCAAGCTGCGGGACATGTGCGGGTCGAGATCGAATCTTGGTTGTCGATGGGTTTACCCAATTCGCCAATGGCCAATGCGGATATTCGCGTTTCGGCGGGCAACTTTATCACCGCACAACCGATGGGGGTGCGGGATGGTGTCGATCTGCAATACACCGGCGAAGTGCGAAAAGTCGATACCACGGCGATTAATTATCGGATGGATGATGGCGAATTGGTGCTGATTTCCACCATTGGTTATTCGCCTACCGGTGAGATTTTTAACCTCACGCTCGAAGACGTTGCGACGACCACCGCGACCGCACTGAAAGCGGATAAATTGCTGTTCTTGTTTGGCCAATCGGGCGTAGTGAATGACGCGGGTGAGTTGCAAACTGAGTTAACCGCTTCAGAAGCCGAGCAGTTCTTGGCCGAGCATCCCGATGCCAACGACGATGTGTCACTGTACTTGCCCTGTGCGGTGCGCGCGGTGCGCAATGGCGTACAACGCGCGCATTTGATTAGCAATAATGTCGACGGTAGCTTGTTGATGGAGTTATTCACGCACGATGGCATCGGCACGATGATCTCGCGTGAGCCGCTAGAAACCTTGCGCCAAGCGACGATTGACGATATTGGCCGGATGTTGGCGCTGATCGAGCCGCTGGAAGAACAGGGCGTGTTGGTGAAACGCGGCCGCGAATTGCTAGAGCGCGAAGTGCATCGCTATTCAGTGCTTGAGCATGATGGCAAAACCATCGGTATCGTCGCGATTCACCCGTTCCCGAATAGCAAAATGGCTGAGTTGGCGTGCTTGGTGATTCATCCTGATTATCGTGATGAAGATCGCGGCGCTGATTTGCTACGCCACGTCGAGCAACAAGCGCGTGGTTTGGGTATCGAAAAACTCTTCGCTTTGACGACGCGAACTAGTCACTGGTTTGTTGAGCGTGGCTTTAAGCAGGCGTCGGTGGATGAGTTACCGATGGAAAAGAAAGAAATGTATAACTATCAGAGGCGTTCTAAAGTGTTTATTAAACAGCTGCAGCGCTAACTGAATTAGCTTGTCGCATTTATTGCGAGAGCATGCAGATTTTCTCCGTGCTGGGCTTAAGAGATAGTAGTCTTTCAAGATGCGCTTATTTTCCTCCTCCCTACGCACCCGATTTATTGTGGCCTTTATTGCGCTGCAATTCGTGTTGTTGACTATTTTGGCTTTTAATACGCATCGTATTTGGTCTGAAATGGTGCGGCAAGAAAATGAACAACAAGTTCAGGCTATTTCTCGGCTTTTAAAATCATCATTTTTACCCGCTATGGCCGCAGGCAATCGAGTGAAGGCCGCCGATTTACTCGATAATTTGCAAGCCGCAGAGGGGATTGATTACTTGGTCCTGTTTGATGCCAATCAGCGAGTCATTGCCGCTCGTGGGTGGGACACCTCAATAAAAATGCCCGCTATTGAATCAGGCAGTGCGACCGGCATCCTGTCTGCCCAGTTAGTTCATGCTCGGGTTGGTTTGGAATATGGCGGCGAGGCTTTGGGTGAGATTCGTTTTGGTGTTTTAACCGAAGCGCTCAGAACGGGATTAGAGCGTTTGTTTTGGCAGAATGGCTTTATTCTGCTCATCGGTTTTTTGTTGCTGAGTGGCTTCTTGATCTACGCGGGAGCGTGGCTATCACGACATTTGCAAAGCATGATTCTCGCGACCGAAACGTCTGCAACGGGATTTTTTCAGCCCATTCCAGTGCCTGCTGGCGCTGATCCAATCGCCAAAATATCGCAACGATTTAATGAAATGGCTCGATCGATTAAAGCGCATGTATTGGCGCTCAATCAGAGTGAGGCGAAGTATCAAGCGATCGCTGATTCGTCTGCCAGTGTTGAAATATTATTGAGTGCAGACGAAAAGCTAGTCTGGGTGAATGCCGCGGTGTTGCGGATCACCGGCTATACGGTCAATGAATGCATGCTGCTCCCTGACTTCCCTCTGACCATTGCGACGCCCGAAGAGCGTTTACGCTTGGAAGAAACGTTACAAGCCGCAGTTCAGCAGCAAACCAGTGAACTCGATTATGAGTTTCGGGCGATGCGCCGTGATGGTTCTTTGTTCTGGGCCGCAGCGAGTTGGCAGCCGATGTTTGATGTGAATCACAGCTATCAAGGTTTAAGGCTGAGTATTCGCGATAATTCAGAGATTAAGGACGAGCGTTTAGCTTTACGTAAATCAGTGATCGAGTTACGCCAAATTCAATCGCTGGGTAAAAGCTATCTGCAGCACGCCGAATCAGAACGCGCGCGGATGTTGGCGCTGCTGGCGGCGATGCGTTTTGGTGTGCTCTTTGTTGATAATGAAAACCGCATCGTCTTTTTTAACCCTGCATTTTGTGAAATGTGGGGTTTGTCATCGCAGCAAATCATGATTGGTCGGCCGATTGGGCAGATTTTGCAATTGGCAGATAATCGCCCCGCCATGGGGGATGTGTTGTCGTATTACCTGGAAGAATTGGCTTCGCTCGAAGAACGCGTCGATTTTGGCGAAGTCACGCTCAATGACAATCGGGTTGTTTTACAAAGTTGCTACCGCGTGATGGATCCGCAAGGAGAGACCAATGGTCGCATGTGGGTGTACGAAGACGTCACTCAACAGCGCTTAATCGCTGAGCGAATGGTGAGCTTAGCTGAGCGAGACGCACTGACAGGTTTGTACAATCGACACCGGTTTCAGCAAGAACTCAATCGCATGGTTTCAGAGGCGGATCGCCGGCAAACAATGATGGCATTGGTGTTTTTTGACCTTGATGAATTCAAGCTGGTCAACGATAGCTTTGGTCATTCCGTGGGTGATGATTTATTGAAAAGTATTGCGCGTGAAGTCGGAAAGCAAGTTCGTTTGCATGAAGTATTCGCGCGTTTAGGTGGCGATGAGTTTGCGGTTTTGCTACCGGAATGTGATGAGTTTGAAGTGAGTAAGTTGGCAGAACGGATTGTACAAACAGTAATGCAAACGCAGTTCGCCGCTGGGAATCACACGATGCGGCCTTCTACTTCGGTTGGGGTGGCTTTATATCCTTTACATGCCGATTCCGCAGATCAATTGGTCGCTCATGCCGACACCGCCATGTATCAAGCGAAAGCGGCAGGGAAAGGCACTTGGCGGGTTTATCGTCCAGAGTCCGATCATAACCGGAGTGAATTAAGCCGACTCTCATGGAAAGAGCGTATTGTTGATGCGCTGGAAAATGACGGCTTTGAGCTGCATTATCAAGGGATTTATCACACTCACGACCGCAGCCTTGCGCATTTAGAGGCCTTGGTACGGATGAAAGATGTCGGCAGTCCGGGTGGTATTATTATGCCGGGTCAGTTTATCGGACACGCTGAAAAAACAGGCAAAATTGTCGACTTGGATCGTTGGGTGATTAAAGAAGTCATCCAGCTGTTGGCGCAATATCCAGATTGCCCCTCCATTGCCGTGAATGTGTCGGGCCGCTCATTCGACGAACCTGAATTGCCTAGCCATATTGCCAGTCTGCTGGCGCATTACAAAGTGAATCCAAAGCGGCTTTTGGTTGAGTTGACCGAGACTTCGGCGGTGTCAGACTTGTCGGATGCGCAGCGCTTTATTGATGCCTTGCGCGATACGGGGTGCGTCGTTTGTTTGGATGACTTTGGCGTGGGTTTTGCGTCGTTTGCCTACTTGAAACAATTGAAAGCCGACGTGCTAAAAATCGATGGCTTGTTTATTCGTGATTTACCCAATGATAGGGATAGCCAGATTTTTGTGCGTGGCATGGTGAGCATCGCCCATGATATGGGTAAAACGACGATTGCTGAGTTTGTTGAAAGCGAAACGATTTTCAATATGCTGCTTGAGTTTGGTGTCGATCAAGTGCAAGGCTATTGGTTAGACAAACCACAAAAAAACCACCCCGGATTTAAGTAGTATAGCTTGCTAAGCTTCATTTAATATTGCTTAGCAAGCTATACGCCTATTGCGTAATAACGGCTTTGATATTGTTTTCGCCAGTAACCCGGCTAATCACCGCGAGCGCCTCATTTCGATTGCTAAACGGACCTAAACGAACGCGATATAAATTGGTATTGCTCTGAATACTGAGTTTATCTGCATCGTTATCCAACTCACGAGCAAGGTGATCTTTATAGTTTTCGGCATTACTTTGTGACGAGAATGCACCTAGCTGCACATAGACACTCCCATTATTCTCGGCCATTGGAATTGCGCGCGGCGTCGTTGCGGTGACTGTGTTTTGCGTCGCCGGTGGCGCACGGCGCTTGTCCGCAGCGGAGGCGACGAAGGTAGGAGGCGCATCACTCGGAACTAAACTTTCAACGATCACTTCTGCGCTGCCATTATTGGCATAGCCTAAACGGCATGCCGCCAAAAAGGACAGATCCATTACACGGCCTTTGTGAAACGGCCCTCTATCATTGATTCGAACAATGACGCTACGGCCATTTTTAACGTGGGTGACGCGGGCGTAGCTTGGAATCGGCAAGCTTGGATGCGCCGCCGTCATTTGAAACATATCGTAGGTTTCGCCAATACTGGTTTTTTGCCCATGAAATTTGCGGCCATACCAGCTGGCGATACCCTGCTCTTTTGATTGTCCGATTTGATCTTGCGGCGTAAATGAGAGGCCCAAAACGGTATAGGGGCGGTTGGCCCATTTATGGAACGGCTCCCAGCGCGGGATGGGTTCTAGGGCTTGATCCATATTGGCAGGGAAGTCGGCCATCGGGCCATCATCTTTATAAAATGCGCCGCTACCTGATTTGGCGTTGTAGGTGCAGCTATAGGCTGAAGGTGTTCCACCTGTCGTAACGGCGGGTACGACCGCTGGATTCGGCAGTGGCGCAACTGGAGGGGCCACTGGTTTTTTTTCTGGTGCGCTACTACAGGCGGCCAGTAGCAAGGCCGAGAGAATGAGTGCATGTGATCGATTGAATTGCATTGTTAACCCTTCATCAGTGGGCGATCACGCTGGATGCTCATCAGAATACCAAACCCCGCCAAAATAGAGACCATCGAAGTGCCACCGTAAGAAATCAGAGGTAAAGGCACGCCCACTACCGGCAATAGGCCGGTTACCATCCCCATATTGACGAGTGCATAAGTAAAGAAGTTCATTGAAATCGCGCCAGCCAGCAGGCGACCAAATAAGGTGGATGCGTTATTGGCAATCATTAGCCCGCGGAAAATAACGGCGAGATAGATAATCAGCAAAATGCTATTGCCCAATAGGCCAAACTCTTCGCCGTAAACTGCAAAAATAAAGTCGGTGGTTCGCTCTGGAATAAAATCAAGGTGGGTTTGGGTTCCGGCCAGCCAGCCTTTACCCAGTAAGCCGCCTGAGCCAATCGCAATGGTGCCTTGAATGATGTGATACCCGGCGCCAAGTGGGTCTTCCATTGGGTTGAGCATGGTCGCAATTCGTCGGCATTGATATTCGTGCAAAATATTAATGCATAAATCCCAATGCGTAACGGTATAAGCGCCTATCGCAATGAAAACGCCGATTACCGCCAACGTCCGCCATGATAGGCCAGCGAAAAACAGGATATAAAAGCCGGATGAGGCGACTAACAGACTCGTTCCGAGGTCTGGCTGCTTCAGAATCAGCGCCACGGGCACCAAAATGATCAGAGTCCCGACTAAAAAGTGTCGCCAATTTAGGCTGCTCTGATAATGATTAAAAAACCACGCCACCATCAGTGGCAAAGCAATCCGCATAATTTCCGAAGGTTGGATGCGAGTAACGCCAATATTTAACCACCGAGTTGCACCGTGGCTGGTAATCCCAAAAAACTCAACAGCAATCAACAAAATCACCCCGCCGATATAGGCAGGTAGGGCGAGCTGCATTAATGTTCTTTGCTGGATATTGGCAACAAACCAAAGCACACCCAGTGAAATCCCCATAAAGATAACTTTATCGCTGACGCGTTCAAGGTCGCGATTCGAGGCCGAGTACAGTAGTCCCGCTGAGAGTGCAAATATGATTAAGATTAAACAAAATAGCGCCGGGTCAATTGGGCGTTTGATGCGCTCCCAGATGTAACTAATCACGGATGACGTCCTCTACAGGGGTAATGGCAGAGGCCCCTGATGCTGTTTTCTCGATAGGGTCTACTGGCATTTTGCCTAATAGGTAAAAATCCATTACTTTGCGCGCAATCGGCGCCGCAGCTTGAGCGCCAAATCCACCGTTTTCGACAATGACGGCTAAGGCGATAGTCGGTTTGTCTGCGGGGGCAAAAGCAATAAACCACGAGTGGTCACGCAAGCGCTCTTTAATGGCGTTGGCGTTGTATTTGGCACCTTTCAGACTATAAACCTGAGCCGTTCCTGTTTTGCCCGCAGAGATATACTCGGCGCCACGAAATACACCTGCGCCAGTACCAATGGTCATCACCCCTTCCATGCCTCGGATCACGCGTTCGATATTCTCAGGCTTCCAATCCATTGTTTTGATGGATTTCGGCTCGACCAAGGTTTTCTTACCTGTGCTTGGATCGGTGAGTGTTGCAACGGCATGGGGTTTAAAGGTGACCCCACGGTTGGCTAAGGTCGCAGTGGCGTGCGCCATTTGCATTGGCGTGAATGAGTTATACCCTTGGCCAATCCCAATCGACACCGTTTCGCCTGAAAACCATTTTTTCTGGGCTGGATTTTTGAAGCGCTGCTTTTTCCATTCCGGGCTAGGTAAAATGCCGGGCCGCTCGCCGGGTAAGTCAACGCCAGTTTGTTTACCAAAGTCTAAGGTTGACATAAATCCGGCAATTTTATCGATTCCCATTTGCACGGCAAGTTGGTAAAAATAGGTATCACTCGATAAGGCAATCGAGCGATCAAAAGTCATCGAGCCATAACCGCCTTTTTTCGAGTCATTAAAGCGATGACCACCATAAATGTAGTAGCCAGGGTCGGAAATCGTTTGGTTAACGATGGGCATTTTGTATTCAAGCGCCGCCATTGCCATAAAGGGCTTATAGGTTGAGCCGGGCGGATATTCGCCGCGAATCGCGCGATTGAGCAAGGGCTTGTCGATCGAGGTGTTGAGTTCATTCCAGCTAACGGGATCAATGCCATCCACAAACAAATTCGGGTCAAACCCAGGCTTAGAAACCATGGCTAGAATGCCGCCCGTTTGCGGGTCAATCGCAACGAGCGCACCACGGCGTGCGCCAAATTGTTTTTCCACCATTTCTTGTAATCGGATATCAACCGACAGGGTTAGATCTTGTCCTGATTTCGGTGGTGTTCGACTGAGGGTACGCACCGCACGGCCACCAGAATCAATCTCTACCTTCTCAAAGCCAGTTGTGCCATGGAGCTGTGCTTCATAGCTACTTTCGATACCCAGTTTGCCAAAGTGGTCGGTGCCGCGATAGTTGGCATAAACGCCTTGCTCTTGCAGGTCTTTGATGTCTTTTTCATTGATGCGGCCAATATAGCCAATCAAATGACTGCCGACTTCTCCCATTGGGTACTGTCGAAACAAGCGTGCTTTAAGTTCGACTCCCGGAAACAAATAGCTTTGTGAAGCAAAGCGAGCGACTTCTTCGTCACTTAAGCGGGTACGAATGGGGAGGGTTTCAAAGTCTTTGGTTTCATCTTGCAGTTTTTTAAAGCGTCGACGATCTTTGGGGGTGATATCGACAATCCCTTTGAGTCTCGCAATGGTGTCATCTAAGTCGCCGACTTTAGACGGTGTGATTTCGAGTGTGTAAGCCGAAAAATTATGGGCGAGCACAACGCCATTGCGATCACGAATAATGCCGCGTGATGGGGTAATGGGTACCAAAGAAATTCGATTTTGTTCGGCAAGGGTTAAGTAGCGGTCGTGTTCAAGGACTTGCAACCAAATAAAGCGCGCCAGCAACACGCCAAACATCAGCAGAATAAACAAAACGGCCACAATCAGGCGGATCTGAAACGCAAAGCGTTCACCTTTCTGATTAAGAACAACCTTTTTACTCATAGCGCACCCCCATGCTCATTGGGCGTAGCGCAGCAAAAAGCGGGTTCAGCAGCGGTGCTGAAAGAAAAGCAGAATACATTACTGAATAAGCCAAAGATGAAGGTTGATCGTCGAACTCATAATTCATCGGGTACATTTTTGCGCTGGTAGAGCAGCATCAAATTCGAGAAGGGCGGCCATAAGACGGCAGCTAAAAAGCTACCCGCAAAATAGCCCCAACCTACAAATGGGTCACCCAACAAGCTACGAATCATCATCATGATGGCTTGCGACATAATCAGCAACGCAAAGGCCACCAGCGCTTGCTGCCAGAATGGGAAAATGGCGAGTTGTCGTTGTCGTACCAAGGCCAAGTAGGCAATGACCGAATAGGCCAGTGCGTGTTGCCCTAAGACATTGCCATCGGCGATATCCATGGCAACCCCTAAAAAGAATGCACAGGCGACACCAACGCGGCGAGGCTGATTGAGCGACCAATAGATAATCAATAAGGCAACAAAGTCAGGTGCAAAGTTGATGGCGGTCGCCTGCCATGGCAATAAATTAATCAGCATGGCGACAACAAAAGAGGCAAGAATAAAACCAGCGCCAGCAGGGCGAAGTAATTGGCGGCTAATTGGCATTGAGTAATTTCCCCGTGCGGGTTCGAAGCTGGGACATTAGTGTTTTTTAGCTTTTGGTGCTGAAGCTTCAGTTGGGTAAGGCGGCGGCGGCGCAGGCGCATCCAAAATTAAGAAGTAACGATTTTGATCGATTTGGGCCAAAGGTTCGCTATAAATTCGTGCAAAAGCATTGCCGGTGGTGCGTTCAACCTTGGTGACTTTTGCTACAGGTAGCCCCGCAGGATAAATGCTATCAATACCGGAGGTGAGTAGTCGATCTCCGACTTGGATATCGACATTCGGCGCCATATTGCGCACTTCGAGCGGAACATGACGGCCTGAACCATACGTAACGGTGCGCATTTGATTACGTTCAACAATGACAGGCACCATGTGATTTCGATCAGACAATAGGCGCACTTCACTGGTGAGTGGCTGTACACGAACAATTTGCCCGACTACACCACTGGCATCGAGCACAATTTGCCCTGCGCTAATTTCATTTTGCTGGCCTTTATCAAGCACTAGCTTGGCTGCAAAAGGGTCGCGGCTATTGTATAAAATTTTGGTTAGCTGGGCTTTTCGTGGGGAGGACTCACTGGCGATGGTCAGGCTACGTAAATTTGCATTTTCTATTTCTAGCGCATGCAGACGCATTTCCATGCCTTTGGCTGCGAGTTTGTCGTTATTGAGTGCTTTATTCTCACTCACCAAGAGCGTTTGTTGGTGCAGGTAATCTTTACCCTCAATCAGCGCATTGATCGGGGTCGTTGCTAACCATTGCAATGGATAGAGCGCCAGAGAGAGCTTGTCTCGAACTTGATTGAGTAACTGAAAACTAGCGTCGCCCACGATTAAACCCACCGATAGGGCAGAGAAAATCAAAACGCGCGTTAGCGGCTTGGGGCCTTTGTTAAAAAAATCGGGCTGATTAGCTTGCATTCTGTGTGAGGAGTAAGGGGTTAGGAGTGAGGTGTTGCTTGTGCTCTGCGAACCTTGGTGGGTGAGGAGTGGGCTGGCAGGTTTTTCTCCTCACACCTTACTCCTCACTCCTCACAACATTAGTCGTTCGCAAAAATACCAATACCGCCCTTGTCGAGCTTCTCAAGTGCTTTGCCCGAGCCGCGCACCACACACGTCAATGGGTCTTCAGCCACAATGACGGGCAAGCCAGTTTCTTCCATCAATAAACGATCCAAATCGCGCAAGAGCGCGCCGCCGCCAGTCAGTACCATACCTTTTTCGGCGATGTCAGCACCCAACTCAGGTGGCGTTTGTTCGAGCGCTTGTTTCACCGCAGAAACGATTTGGTTGAGTGGGTCAGTGAGGGCTTCCAAGATTTCATTGCTAGAAATCGTGAATGAACGTGGAATACCTTCAGCTAAGTTACGACCTTTGACTTCCATCTCGCGGACTTCTGCGCCTGGGAAAGCTGAACCGATGCGCTTTTTGATTTCTTCGGCGGTGGTTTCACCGATCAACATGCCGTAGTTACGACGGATGTAGTTGATGATGGATTCATCAAATTTATCGCCGCCCACGCGAACGCTAGTGGCGTAAACGATGCCGCCGAGTGAAATCACGCCGACTTCAGTCGTGCCGCCACCAATATCCACCACCATCGAACCCGTTGCTTCTTCGACTGGCAAGCCAGCGCCCATGGCCGCGGCCATTGGCTCTTCGATCAATTCCACTTTACGTGCGCCAGCGCCGAGTGCTGACTCACGAATCGCACGGCGTTCAACTTGCGTAGAGCCGCAAGGCACGCAAATGACGATACGCGGAGGCGAGCTAAACATACGGCTTGGGTTCACTTTTTTAATGAACTGTTTCAGCATTTGCTCAGTAATGGTGAAGTCAGCAATTACGCCGTCTTTCATTGGGCGAACTGCGTTGATATTGCCGGGCGTACGGCCCAACATTTTTTTGGCTTCTGCGCCCACTGATAAAATTGTTTTTTTGCCCGAAGGGCCGCCTTCTTGTTGAATCGCAACCACCGATGGTTCATCCAAGACAATCCCTTTGCCTTGCATATAAATCAAGGTGTTAGCGGTGCCCAAGTCGATGGCGATGTCGTTGGCAAAGTAGCCTGAAAGAAGTCCAAACATTAAATATCCCGCAATGTTGAGGTGTAATGGCCAGCCAAATTAAGATTCAGCTCGCGATGAATTAGGTAAATTTCGCCTATTATGCTGCATTGCAACACGTAAGGGTTTCATTTTTTTGCTTTGTTTCGCATCCCTTAACTGCGCCGCATTTGAGTCGCTGCTCTGGTGGGAGAAACAAACCCGATATGATACCCTATTGCGCTGATGTTGAAGCAGGTTTAACGGGGTAAATACGACCATGTCGCGATCAATTTTCGATGTGCGGCGTAAATACCACCGCGCTGTGGTTTAAGGTTGGTATCTACAGGGAATCACCATGTCGCCCTGTCCCGTACGATGTACTAGATAAAATACGACTGGTTGCATTTAAAAGTATGTATTTACAGGGAAACTTATGTCGCTCTCCACTGACGATGTACGGCGCATTGCGCGTCTGGCACGGATAGCCGTGACCGAAAATGAAGTGGCTGAGAGCCACAAACAGCTTAATCAGTTGTTCGACCTAATCGAAGAAATGCGCGCCATCGACACCACGGGCATCGCACCGATGCCGCACCCGCAAGACATGTTACTGCGCTTGCGTGACGATGTGGCGACAGCGAGCAATCGCCGCGAAGCGTTCCAAGCGGTCGCACCCGCGGTAGAAAACGGCCTGTATCTGGTTCCGAAAGTCATTGAATAAGGATGAAGGTGTGAGGAGTAAGGGGTGAGGAGTGAGGGGTTTAAAGCCTTTCTACCTCACACCTCACACCTCACGTCTCACAAAATATGCACACTATCAAACAAATCATTGACCAACTCGCAACGGGTGAAACCACCGCCGTTGCGTTGGCTACGCAATATCTAGATCGCATCGAAGCGCATGCCGATCTGAATGCCTTTATCACCGTGGATCGCGAAAAAGCGTTGGCGCAAGCCGCTGCTGCCGATGCCGCTCGTGCTGCGGGCGACAAACGCCCCTTGCTGGGCGTGCCGTTCGCGCACAAAGATATTTTTTGCGCCGAAGGCTGGAAAACCACCTGCGGTAGCAAAATGTTGGATAACTTTGTTGCGCCATATTCATCGAATGTCGCGGAACTTTGCGATGCAGCGGGTCTGGTCACGCTTGGTCGCACCAATATGGACGAGTTCGCGATGGGCTCGTCGAACGAAAACAGTTTTTACGGTGCAGTCAAAAACCCTTGGGATTTGAACGCTGTTCCCGGTGGTTCATCAGGTGGTTCGGCAGCGGCGGTCGCAGCACGTTTAGTGCCGATGGCGACCGGTACCGATACCGGAGGTTCAATTCGTCAGCCTGCGGCATTTTGCGGGATTACGGGGATTAAACCGACCTACGGTATCGTCAGCCGTTTTGGCATGATTGCTTACGCAAGTTCCTTGGATCAAGGCGGCGCAATGGCGCAAACCGCTGAAGACTGCGCGATTTTACTCAATGTCATGGCTGGCTTTGACGAGCGCGATGCGACTAGCCTTGAGCACGCCAAAGAAGACTACACGCGTGATTTGAATACGCCGTTGGCCGGCATCAAAATCGGCTTGCCGCGTGAATATTTCGCCGAAGGTCTAGCCGACGACGTTCGTGCCGCAATTGAAGCCGCCATTGCCGAATACAAAAAGCTCGGCGCAACGATTGTGGATGTGAGCCTGCCGAATACCAAAATGGCGATTCCAGCGTATTACGTGATTGCGCCTGCCGAAGCCTCGACCAACTTGAGTCGTTTTGACGGCGTACGTTACGGTCACCGCGCTGCGGAATATGCTGGCCTGAACGAGATGTACGAAAAAACGCGTGCAGAGGGTTTTGGTAATGAAGTGAAACGTCGTATTTTGACCGGCGCATATGTACTGAGCCACGGTTACTACGACGCGTACTACCTGCAAGCGCAAAAAATCCGCCGCATTATTTCGGATGATTTCCAAGCCGTGTTCAAAGAATGCGACGTGTTGTTTAGCCCCGTGTCGCCAAGCACCGCATGGAATTTAGGCGAGAAAAACGCCGATCCAGTCGCGATGTATTTGGAAGACATTTACACGCTCGGCGTGAACTTGGCCGGTTTGCCAGCGATGAGCGTGCCAGTCGGCTTCGGCAGTAATGGTCGTCCAGTTGGCATGCAAATCATCGGCAACTATTTGTCGGAAAGCCGCATGCTCGGTATTGCGCATCAGTTCCAGCAAGTGACTGATTGGCTCACCAAGGCGCCAGGGCTGTAATGCAACAGATTACTCATTTGGAAACGCTCACCGCCAGCGCATGGCCTGCGCTGGCGACTGAAATTTACGATGCTTGGGTGCTGCGCTTTGCGCGCGGCTACACCAAACGCGCGAATTCAATCACGCCGTTGGTGACGGACGTGAAGGGCGCGTTGCCCGATGAGGAAAAGATTGCGTATTGCGAGCAGCGTTATGCCGAGCAAAACCAGCCCGCTATTTTCAAGCTAACCGCCGCATCGCAAGATTTGGATGACCTGCTTGCGGCGCGTGGCTACAGCCAGATAGATCTGAGTTCAGTGCAGCAGCTTAGCTTGATCAATTTTGCAGTAGAGCGTGATAGCGCTGTACGGATGAGTGCACAAGTGAGTGATGCTTGGTTTACGCAATTTGCCGAACTTAATCAAGTTGCCGCTCAGCATCGTGCGGCAGCTCGGCAAATGTTAGCGAGCTATGTTTGCCCCACGCAGTTCGCTGCGCTGTATCAGGGTGAGCAAGTGGTCGCTTGTGGCTTTGCGATTATTCAGCAACATACTCTGGTGCTGTATGACATCGTAAGCTACAGCCAGCAACGCCGCCAAGGCTATGCCCTGCGCCTTATTGAGCAGCTTTTGGCTTGGGGAAAAGACAATGGTGCGACCTCGGCCGTGCTGCAAGTCGTGGTCGCCAACGATCCCGCGATGGCTTTATACGCCAAGCTAGGATTTACCGAACAATATCGTTATTGGTATCGCCGTCAGCCAGTCTGATGAATTGAGGGAGGTCGAAATGGCGCTGACACAAAGTGACTGGATTTCTCCGGAGCAATATTTAGCTGGAGAAGAATTATCTGAAGAGCGGCATGAATATTTTGATGGTTTGGTGTATGCGATGAGTGGCGGTACGTACGGCCACAGCACCCTAGCCAGTAATTTATTGTCGCTGTGCAAAACGCATCTGAAAGGTAGCGGATGCCGCGCTTCTGGTAGTGATATGCGCTTACAGATTGACGCTGCAAATTGCTATTTTTACCCAGATATAACCGTGCATTGCGAGGCGGTTAGCGCAAAAATGCAGGCGTTAACATCTGCTCGCGTGGTGGTGGAGGTGCTTTCACCTTCGACCAGCCACTATGATCAAGGTAAAAAATTTGCGGCGTATCGCCAACTCGATTCATTGCAAGAATATGTGTTGATTGATTCAGAGTCGCGTAATGTATCGGTGTATCGCCGTGCGGATCATGGAGATTGGATCTTTCACGCATATACCCATGATGAAACATTACGCCTAGTTAGTATTGATTTTTCTGTGTCGTTGACAGACCTGTACGACGATACGGGCATTGAGGAATAAACCATGAAATGGGAAGTCGTAATCGGGCTAGAGGTTCACACTCAGCTCACCACAAAATCGAAAATTTTCTCACCGGCCAGCACGGCATTTGGCGCTGCGCCGAACACGCAAACGGCGGTGGTCGATATCGCCTTGCCGGGCGCTTTGCCAGTGATGAACCGCGCCGCTGTTGAGCGCGCGATTCAGTTTGGCCTTGCCATCGGTGCGAACGTCAAACGCAGATCAGTCTTTGATCGTAAAAACTACTTTTACCCTGATTTGCCAAAAGGCTACCAAATTAGCCAGATGGATTTGCCGGTGGTTGAAGGCGGCGTCATCACGATTCAAGTCGGCGATGAAGAGCGCAAAATTAACCTCACTCGCGCCCATTTAGAAGAAGATGCCGGCAAATCGCTGCACGAAGACTACCAAGGCATGACCGGCATCGACTTAAATCGCGCCGGTACGCCATTACTCGAAATCGTGTCTGAACCAGAAATGCGCTCATCCGCCGAAGCGGTGGCGTATGCCAAAGCGCTGTACGAGTTGGTGACATGGATCGGCATTTGCGACGGCAATATGTCGGAAGGCTCATTCCGTGTGGACGCCAACGTGTCGGTACGCCCAGCAGGTCAAGTAGAGCTAGGCACTCGCCGTGAAATCAAGAATCTGAACTCGTTCAAATTCTTGCAGCAAGCGATTGATTATGAAATCCGCTGGCAAATCGAAACCATCGAAGACGGTGGCCGCGTGGTGCAAGGCACGGTGCTGTTCGATCCGGACAAAGGCGAAACGCGCATGATGCGCAGCAAAGAAGACGCGCACGATTACCGCTACTTCCCCGATCCAGATTTGCCACCACTGGTGATTTCAGAAGAATGGATTGAGCGTGTACGCAGCGAATTGCCAGAATTGCCGGTCGCGATGCAGGCGCGCTTTATCGAGCAGTACGGTATCTCCGCCTACGACGCGCGGATGTTGACCACCAGCAAGATACTGGCCGCTTACTTTGAAGCGACCGTTGCTGCCGGAAGCGACGCCAAACTCGCCGCGAACTGGATCATGGGCGACATCTCCGCTACGCTGAACCGCGAAGATAAAGTGTTTGCTGATTGCCCAATTTCAGCTGCCGCTTTGGGCGCATTGATTGCTCGTATTTCGGACAACACGATCAACAACAAAACCGCGAAAGACGTGTTGAAGAAAATGTGGGAATCGGGCGATTCAGCGGATGTGATTATCGAGCGTGATGGTCTGAAGCAAGAGTCGGACACAGGCGCGATTGAAGCGATTGTCGATACCGTGCTGGCGGCCAATCCGAAGGCGATTGAAGAATATCGCAGCGGTAAAGAGAAGGCGCTCAATGCCTTGGTCGGCCAAGTGATGAAAGGCTCAGGCGGCAAGGCCAATCCAGCGATGGCGTTGGAGTTGTTGAAGAAGAAGGTGGGGTAACGCATAGGTCGGATGAGCCGTAGGCGTATCCGACTTGTTCATTCAATTTTGTCGGATAACGCTTCGCTCATCCGATCTACTGTGATTAGACGATAGGTTTTTATCTATGTATGCAAGAATTGCAACTTTTGAAGTCAATCCCGAGAAACTGGACGTCGTTGCTGAGCATTTTCGGACGGAGTCGATTCGAGTCTTCGGCGCACTTGATGGCTTTCTTGGTTATCGCGCATTTGTAGATCGCGCTCATGGTCGAATGATCGGAGTTTCTCGTTGGAATTCACTTGCCGAACTTGAAGCAAGTGGCGACTCCGGACGTGGAATTATTGAAGGGGCGTTTAAGTTAGGAGTCCTTATGGTTGGGGATCCACAAATTTTTGAGCAAGCTTTTGATGTTGTGCCTTTCAATACGTAAGTAGCATTCGAGCCGAATACAGCCTTGTAGGGCAATGGGATGGACTCCTTCCTCCTGATACGGCATCGATGTGCCAGACTGGAAGTGTCAACCAACAGCCTTGTAGGGCGGGTCGCGACCCGCGCTGATTGCGATGCGTGTTGTCGTAATCGGATTGGCGGGTTACGCCTTCGGCTAACCGCAGCCTACGCTGCGATATAAAAAACCGCCTGATTGATTCTGGCGGTTTTGTTTTATGCGGCTGCGCCGCGAAGGTTTTGGGGCGCGTTCCGCCGCGCGGGCAGGAAGGGGTGTTTGCTTCTGCAAATACCCCTTCACCCCAAAGCAGCCCCGAGGCGCGCCCAGCTCCGCTGTGCCCTCGCGTGGCGTGAGCCAAACGATAAAGCTGTTTGTCTCCCTTCGTGCTTCGGTGCGCTTGGACGGGATTTGAAAACCCATGATTCCACCATTCATTTACTTTGTTTTGAGTTGCTACTGGTTGGCATTGCCACTGGATTCCGGCCTGCGCCGGAATGACGAGTTTCTTGGGTAAGTTTCCTATGTATTTAATTGTAGCCTTGTAGGGCGGGTCGTGACCCGCGCTGATTGCCATTTGTGATGTCGGAATCTGATTGGCGGGTTACGCCTTCGGCTAACCACGCCCTACGCTGCGATATAAAAAACCGCCGGATTGATTCTGGCGGTTTTGTTTTATGCGGCTGCGCCGCGAAGGTTTTGGGGCGCGGGCTGCGCGCGGCAGGTTCATTTCTTTTGCTTCTCCAAAAGAAACGAACCAAAGAAAAGGAGCCGGGGTATGGTTCACACTCATAGGTAACACTTTTATTCAAACACATAGGTAACACTTCTCTGGTCTGTGATGCATACAACCGGAGCACGCTATGTCGTGGAATGAGGTGAGACCGATGGAC
>CAUPHX010000004.1:0-22700 GCA_963511125.1 uncultured Deefgea sp.
CGCGCAAGTCTTCGTCACGGAAGCACTTCACGATTTGGTAGTAGCGATCGAAACCAGCCACCATCAACAATTGTTTGAACAATTGTGGCGATTGCGGCAAGGCAAAGAATTGGCCGGCATGCACGCGGCTTGGAACCAAGTAATCGCGTGCGCCTTCTGGCGTTGAGCGAGTCAACATTGGCGTTTCGATGTCGATAAAGCCCAAACCATCGAGGTAGTTACGGATTAACATCGCGACGCGGTAGCGCAAACGCATGTTTTTTTGCATCACAGGGCGACGCAAATCGATGACACGGTTGGTCAAACGCACGTTTTCAGAGAGATTTTCATCGTCGATCTGGAACGGTGGCGTCACCGCTGCGTTCAAAACGGTGATGCTTTGCGCCAAAATTTCGATTTGGCCAGTTATCATTTTTGCATTGGTGGTGCCTTCTGGACGAGCACGCACTAAGCCCGTGATTTCCAATACATATTCATTGCGGGTGGCATCGGCCGTTGCAAACGCTTCTGGCGTTTCTGGTGCAAATACCACTTGCACCAAACCTTCACGGTCGCGCAAGTCGATAAAAATGACGCCACCATGGTCACGACGGCGATGAGCCCAGCCTTTGATCGTGATGGTTTGGCCAAGGTAACGGCTGTCAATCAGCCCGCAATAATCAGTACGCATCAAAAACTTCCTTAAAATAAAAATCTGAGCATTTAACGAGCTTTCCGCCCGTCTGCGACAGTGCCGCTTACATTTAATGACTTACTTGAGTTGCTTTTTCTACTACGCCACTCAGCGCCTGAGCATCTGGGTAGCTAATCTCTCGCGGAGTAGGCATCACTACGCCCAACGAAATCACATATTTCAGCGCTTCATCCACTGACATATCAAGCTCTTTGACATCCGCCGTTTTGGCCATAAACAAAAAGCCAGACGTCGGATTGGGCGTGGTCGGCACAAACACCGAAATCAAATCGCCGCCCAATTTGTCATGAATCTCTCCGCTGGGCACACCAGTGACAAAGCCCACCGACCAAGTACCTTGGTGCGGAAACTGCACCAATACCGCCTTGCGAAACGCATTGCCCGAATCAGAAAACAAAGTATCGGAAACCTGTTTCACACTCATATAAATCGAGCGCACAATAGGAATCCGTTTCACAATCGAGCCGCCGACTTGCAACAAGCGACGACCCAAGATATTGGTACCCACTATCCCTGTAATCAACAGCACCAGCGCCGTCAAAATCACACCAAAACCCGGAATATTCTGCATGCCAGTGAATTGCGGGAATAATTTAGCTAGGCTTTGTAAAATCCAATAATCAGGGCGAATTTGATTGGGTAAATAAGCCCCCAGTTGATCCATCGTACCAATGAGTAAATTCAAGACCCACAAGGTAATGACCAAGGGAATCCAGATTAACAAACCAGTAAATAGATAACGTTTCAGCGGTGAGGTCACAAATTTACCTAAATTTAGTAAAGCAAAAAGTTGTTTTGCCGTATGGCAATGCAGTGCTTGATCTACGGTCTACTGCGGCTACACCTTGCTATACCACTTTTGCAAAGCAGACTAATCAGAGCTTGCGGCGGCTTTGCCACCTTTAAAATCAGTTTGATACCAGCCCGAACCTTTGAGCTGAAAGCCTGCCGCCGTGACGCACTTTGCATAATTTTGCGTATGACAGACTGGACATTCGGTTAAGGCATCAGCCGACATTTTTTGCAAATGTTCGTCTTGGTGGCTGCATTCGGTGCAACGATAAGCATAGATTGGCATAACTTAATTTTCACCAGCGACTAACAAAGTCGCCGATTATACCTTGTTCACACGCCAAGGTCGAAATCGTCCGTCCAATCAGCGTATGCAACAAAAATAAATCTGGCTGATTACTCGGCCTGATCGAGCAAGGCCCCACCCCAACCCCAGTCTTCTAGTGGGGTTTCATCAATCGTCACAATCACATATTCAGCCGGTTTATTGGCCACGCGCACCATCGTGGCGGTAAATTCAGCGACGATTTGCTGTTTTTGTTCGCGGCTTAATTGACCCGCTACGCGTAAATTAATATAGGGCATCGCTAATCCTTACAAAGTTTTCACACTAACGTAACACAAAAACACTATGCTGCGAGGCATCCGCAATATTCGGGAATACCCTAATGCCTCTTCGTCCCTTCCTAGCCGCCCTCTGCCTAATTGCTTTACCTAGCTATGCAGACATTACCGTAGGTTTATTAACGACGCGCGCCGATGAGCAAGTCCTTGAAGACTGGCAGCCGGTGCTGAACGATCTTTCTGCTGCGATTGGTCAGCCCGTCAAAGGCTGGGTTAGCAGTGATCGCGATGCGATGCTGAAAAAAATCCAAAACAATGAAATTCAAGTCGCTCGCCTTGATAATAAACTCGCACTGGATGCAGTAGAAAGCGGCAAAAGTGATGTTTTTGCCAGTTTAATCCAAAGTGGCAACCTCAAAACTTATCGCAGCGTGATGCTGATGGCCAAAAGTAGTCCGATTCAAAATGCGGAGGAATTATTAGATAAGCCAAAACAACTGCGTTACGCTTCCGGCAAAACGTCGAGCACCGCAGATTTTTATATTCCACAATACCATCTGTTTATGAAAAGAAATGTTCTGCCGGAGCAATATTTCAAGCAGATCAGCGTTGGCACCGCCGAGCAGGCTTTTGTGGCGCTGGCAAAAAAACAAGTCGACGTTGCGGTCAGTAACACGTTTGACTTGGAGCAACTCAAAGAAAAATACCCCCGCGATTTTGCGCAAATGAAAATTGTCTGGCAATCACCCGACTTCACCTTTGACCCACTGATTATGCGCCGTGATGTACCCGTCAAAGTGAAAAGTAAAATTAGTCAATTCTTCCTCGACTACGGCCGCACGGGCAGCAACACCGCTTTGGCAAGACAGCGCCTGTATTACGCCGATCAATTAGCCGGCTTTTATGCCGCCGATAATCGAAGTCTGCGCCAAGTGACCGATTTGCAGCTATTTCATGATTTATTCCGCCTGACATTCAATACCAAGCTCGACCCAAAAATGAAAGCCGAGCAAGAAAAAGCTTTCTATGGTCGCTACAATCAATTGGTTGGTGTATTGGGTGGCGCTAAATAATAAATACACAAATGTATCTGCTTCTAGGCTTTATTAAACAATGGCTAGCAGCCGATACATCGATTAGATATAATAAAGGCAAGCGATACAGCAAGCCCCCGTTTTTTCACCCAATGACCAAAAATAAAACACAATAAATCCTCCGAAGCGCCTATGATGACTTGCAGTTGATTTGCAAGTCCATTCAGCAATTGAACGCAAATTATTTGCTTAATTGTATTTACAGTGGTGAAGCAGCCCGCTCACCCCATCGGAGAAACATCATGGCCAAAGGTCAAGCACGCAGCAATAAAGAAACTAAAAAACCAAAAAAAGACAAAACCGCCGCAGTACCCGCAGCTGGGTTTATGCCAGTCGCCAAAGACGTTAAAAAATAATCACGATCGTTAAATTTGCAATACAACCGGCCCATGCCGGTTTTTTTTCGCCTGCCATTGACGGCTTTCGCTAATTGCCGCCAGATTCACGACAATTTATGCTGCGCATCTACTTAAATTGAAGCTGAAATAATGAATACACCACTTGCCGCAACGCTGAATGGCTTCGCCCTTTGCGCTAGTTTAATCATGGCCATTGGCGCGCAAAATGCCTTTGTTTTGCGCCAGGGCATTGCCCGCAAACAAATGCTGCTCACGGCCCTCACCTGCTCGCTGTGCGATTTGGTCTTGATGAGTGCCGGCGTGCTGGGCATGGGAAAAATATTGCAAACAATGCCACAACTACAATTTTGGATGGCACTCTGTGGTGCATTGTTTGTATTTTATTATGGCGCGATGGCGCTCAAGAAATCATTCCACCCCGATACCTTACAAGGCGAAGCCCACGCTGCGGGGCTAGATCGGCCAATCGCCGTGATTGCTGCTGGCTTGGGTTTTTCAATTTTGAATCCGCATGCACTGTTGGATACCGTCGTTTTGGTCGGCGGAATTGGCGCCCAGCAGGCCAGTGCTGATCAGCCATTTTTCTTATTAGGTGCGGTTAGCTTTTCTTTTGTGTGGTTTTTTTCCTTGGCCTTCGCCGCCAGCCAACTGACGCCATTGTTTGCCAAGCCACTGGCTTGGCGCATTCTCGACGGCTTAATTGCGGCGATGATGTTTGCCATTGGCGTGTCTTTACTGCGCTCAATACTATAAAAAAACGCTCAAAATTTAAGCATTAGTTTTTTTATCAATCAAATCAATCCACTTTGTGAATTACCCACAGCTTATGCAAAGAATACGCCTTGCAGATGGGTATAACTCCAACTATATGGCCTATTTTTTCACATCGCCGACAGCGAGCAAAGCGACGCCAGCTGCGTCAATGACTTAAGTGAGTTACCCACAGGCAAAGCCAAATTTTATCCCCGCCATTTGGGGATAAGATACTGCACACCGAAAGCGATAGCTCACCATGCCAAATTGGTCAAAATCCACTTTCAACAGCTACACTACAGATCATCACTGAGAGTCAATCCCAACGTATTGAAATAGGACGCATCATGAATTTAGAAAAGGTAATTTTTGGCTTCTTTATTTTGCTCGCATTTACGCTGAATTTTGGTTTTGTGATTGGTGATATTGATGTTGCGCACCAGCATGATGTCAATGAGCTTTTTGCGGCCATCGTCATCAACTTGATAGCCACCGTGATTAAATTTGGTGATCGAACCCAAGTAGGTGCCTTACATCTCGCGACGAGTCTTGTCGCCGACTTACAACTGATCGCTGCTGCCTTGGTGTGGTGGAACGCGCTGTATATCACGCAACTTGGTATGACACCGGGCACGACCACGACGATTGTTTCGCTCTCGGCGGGTGCTTTGGCGGCTAATTTGGTGTCGGTGATTTTGCTCATCGGTGAAACGCTGCAACACCGCCGCTAAACCGCATTAAGACTGAAAACCCCCATGCCCAATATCTTCTTTTTGATGCTTCGGCGTTTACGCACGCCGATTATCACGCTCATTTTGATCTATGCCATTTCGGTGATGGGTCTGGTCATGATTCCTGGCGTGGACAATCAAGGCCAACCGTTTCGTATGGATTTTTTCCATGCGTTTTATTTCATCAGCTACACGGCGACGACCATTGGTTTTGGCGAAATTCCCTATCCGTTTACCAATGCGCAGCGCATGTGGGTGGTGATTTGCATTTATTTGGCAGTGGTTGGCTGGACTTATGCCCTGGGCTCTATTTTTGCCTTGTCGCGCGACCAAGCATTTGCCAAAGCGATGCAATACACGCGCTTTATCAATAAAGTCAAAAACTTCACCGAGCCGTTTTATTTAGTCTGCGGCTACGGTCAGACTGGTCGTTTATTGTGCAGCGCGCTCGATGAACAAAACATCCGTTTTGTGGTAATGGACTTGCGTGAAGAGCGCATTAACGAAGTTGCGCTGGCCAATTATCATTTTGATGCGCCCTACCATGCTGGCGACGCCGCCAATCCCGAGTTACTCAAAGTAGCGGGGCTGGGTCACCCGATGTGCATCGGTGTGCTCGGTATTACCGGTGATGAAAACACCAATTTGGCCATCGCCATCAGCGCCTATGTGTTACGCCCCAAAATGTTGTCGATTTGCCGCAGTAAAAATCAATCGGTCAGTGACAATATGGCGTCGTTTGGCACAAATAAAGTCATCAATATGTTTGAGGCCGTCGGTGCGCAATTTCATTTAGCACTACACGCCCCTGCCGTTTCGCAGCTCAAAACGATTTTGTCCGACTTTACCGGCAACCCGATTCCAGCCCACATCGTGCCACCCAAAGGCCACTGGGTAATCGTAGGCTATGGCCGATTTGGTCGCTCAGTGCATGCGGCGCTCAGCTTGGAAGCAGGGATTACCGTTCATATTATCGACCCCGAGCCGCAAGCTGATCTGGATCAGTCGCAATTTCCTCTCGCACTCGGTGTTGAATCGGCGTCACTGAAAGCAGCAGGGATTGAACACGCGGTCGGTTTACTCGTGAGCCATGATCACGATGCGAATAATCTCTCGGCCATTGCCACCGCGCGGGTACTGAACCCCAAGCTATTTATTGTGGCTAGGCAAAACTTGGCCAGCAATCACTTACTTTTTGAAGCCTTTAAACCCAACTTTACGTCAATTCGCAGTGACGTTGTTGCCCACGAGGCGCTGCGTGCGATGGCGAGTCCACTCTTGTCCAGCTTTATAAAACGAATCGAAGATCAAGACGAAGTTTGGGCGGCGGCACTCACCCGCCAAGTTGAAGCCTTGTGCGATCATTGCGTTCCCGACAACTGGAGCATCAAACTCGACGCCAAAAACATCACCGCAGTGCATGCTTTTTTAGCGCGCCCCACTCCGCATTTACGGCTGAGTCATTTTGCCAGTAGCGTACTCGCACACGGCACGCCTTTACGTTGTATTGCATTGATGCGCCGTCACGCTGGCGAGGATTTTCTACTACCGAGCGACGACACGCCATTGAGCTTTGGTGACGAGATTCTGTTTATCGGCGACGATGATGCTCGGCAATCGCACACAGCGATCTGCAACGACATCAGCATGCTCGAATACGCTCGCACCGGATTAGAGCAACCCCAAAGCTGGATATTCCGAAAAATCGCCACATGGCGCGAATTGCGCGCGATGGAACACCGCTCAGACTAAATGCCGTGGCTGGCCGCGCAAAAAGCAATCGATATTACCGATCAATTGATCCGCCAAAGTTTGCATCGTTTCTACGCTGGCCCACGCCACATGCGGCGTCACGATTAAATTGGGTAATTGCACATCGAGTAATGCATTGCCAGCGCGTGGTGGCTCGGCGACCAACACATCAACCCCAGCGCCCGCAATCTGCCCCGCTTGCAAAGCCGCCAACAGTGCCGCTTCATCGACCAAACCACCGCGCGCGGTGTTAATCAAAATCGCTGACGATTTCATCTGCGCCAATTCGGCAGCAGCAATCATGTTTTTCGTCGCTTCATTTAACGGACAATGCAGGCTAATCACATCGGCACTCGTCAATGCCTCATCCCAAGCCACATAGCCATCCCGCACTTGCGCTACGCCTTTTCGTTCAACAAAAACCACGTCCATGCCAAACGCCCGTGCTAATGCAGCGGTCGCTTGGCCTAAGGCACCCGAGCCAACAATCGCCATCCGACTGCCCGCTAAATCATGCAGTGGTTCAGCAAACAGGCAAAACCCTGCCGCAGTCTGCCATTCGCCAGCCGCCAATCGCTGACGATAAGCCAATAGCTGACGCCGTAGGCTCAACATCAGCATCAGGGTATGTTCCGCTACGCCATGAATGGCATAGTCTCGAATATTACACACCCCTACTGTATATTCACGCGCCGCCGCCACATCGATTTGGTTATAGCCCGTGGCCGCCACCGCAATCAGCTTCAAATCGGGTAGTTGCGCCAACATCTCACGCGTGATCGCGACTTTATTGCTAATTACCACCGTCGCGCCTTGCAAACGCTCGACGACTTCACTGGGCGAAGTGTGCGCATACGCTTGCCAGCGATGTGGCAGCGCAACGGGTTTTAGTGGCACCGGCAAGGTTGCGGCATCAAGAAATACAATCAGAGGTTCAGTCATAACAGCTACTCAATGAGAATTAAAATGCTCGGCGGCAAACTGGCACATGGCCTGCGTCAGCGACGCCGCGGGCCGTGTTTGCCGCGCCCAATGGTGCCAATAGAGCGGCACACTGGCGCCCAACTCAGGCAATGTTTGCATTTTGCCCGCCGCAATATCGGCCTGCGCTTGCGCCCAAGGCACCACGGCATACGCCAAACCCGCCTGCGCCGCCGCGTACAAGGCATGGCTTTCGGGGATCACAAAACACGGATATTGATCTTCGAGTAAAGCAAATTGCTCACGCAGAATTCGACGATGCAAACTCTCTTTACGACTATCAATTCGGCCATAGACCGCCGCAGGTGCTGCCGCTAAACTCGCGGCCTTAATACCTTGCGAAAAATGCTGCGTAATAAATTCAGCACTTGCCACGCCAATATACGGCAATTCACCCAATGGTATTGACCCACAGCCAGCAACAGGCAAAGGCTGCGTGCTAATACATCCGACTACCTCGCCAGAGCGCAATAAATCGAGCGTGTACGCTTCATCATCAATCACACATTCGAGCAATAAATTGGCCTGCACCAAATTAGGCGCGAGCGCGGCAATCAGTCCAATCGCCAAACTATCGGCGGTAATCCCCACCCGCAAGGTCGTTAAAGCCGCAGAGGTCATTGAAGCCGCTTCATTGTCTTGCGCGAAATCGTTTTCCAGCAAACGTACTTGCCGGACATGGGCGAGTAACTTTTCACCGGTCGCCGTGGCCCGCAAGGGATTTTCCCGCCGCAACAGCACTTCACCATGCCGTTCTTCGAGTTGGCGAATCCGCTGCGAGATCGCCGAAGGCGTCAGATGCAAGCGTTTGGCCGCCGCATCAAAGCTGCCGCAGCGCAAAATCATGTCCAGCGCGTCGAGTAATTTGTAATCGAACATAAGTAAAAATGATGGGGGACGAGAATTTATCGTTTTACCACGTTTAGCGACTCTGTTTGAATAGCAGTCGTCGGATTTAAAACGATTCTTCGATTTCTTATAAGGTCACTGTATGGCACAAGCCGTCGTTACTGCTGATTTGAATGATCCTGAACATTGCTCAGCGATAATTCGCCTGCTCGATGAATACGCACAAGGTCTTATGGGGGGCGGCGAGCCCATTTCAGCGTTTTGTCGCGACAATCTCATCGCAGAAATAAAAAAAAGGCCGAACATCCATTGTTTGCTGGCATATCAAGACCAAACCATCGCCGGCATGGCGATTTGCATTGAAGGATTTTCCACCTTTAATTGCCGCTCTTTACTGAATGTGCATGATTTATGTGTTTCAGCCACTGCGCAGGGACAAGGACTTGGTCGTTTACTGCTCAACCATATCCATCAACTCGCTAAATCGCTAGACTGCTGCAAAGTCACGCTTGAAGTGCTGAGCGGGAATCAGCGCGCCGCCTCGCTCTATCAAAGCATGGGTTTTAAACCTTATACTTTGGACCCGAGTATGGGGCATGCCATGATGCTCCAACTGTATTTATAATCGCCCCCACACTTAAACCGATGAGTAGCCTCAGATGACCATCCTCTCGATCAATATCAATAAAATTGCCTTATTACGCAATTCTCGCGGCCGGAACTATCCCGATGTGTGCGCCTTTGCGGCGCGCTGCCTCGATTTAGGCGCTGGCGGCATTACCTTGCACCCACGACCCGACCAGCGTCATGCGCGTTATTCGGATGTAAGCGAACTCGGTGCATTGTGTGAGTCACGGGGTGTTGAACTGAATGTTGAAGGTTACCCAACGGCGGAATTTTTAGCGGTTGTCAAAGCCAATCGCCCCGCCCAATGCACGCTCGTGCCCGATGCGCCCGATCAAGTGACGTCTGATCACGGCTGGGATTTAAAGAAAGACGGTGATTGTTTACGGCCAATTTTGGCTGACCTCAAAGCGCTTGGCATTCGCAGCAGCTTATTTATCGATTACGACACGCAAGATATGGCGCTAGCCAAAGAACTCGGTGCCGACCGTGTTGAACTGTATACCGAACCGTATGCCGAACATTTTGGAACAGAAAAAGGCGAAGCGATTTTTGCTGGCTTTATCGCTGCAGCCCAACGCGCCCAAGACGCAGGTTTGGAAGTGAACGCAGGGCATGATCTGAATCTGCAAAATTTGGCGAAATTTTTAACCATTCCCAATATTGTCGAAGTCTCTATTGGCCACGCGGTGATTGTGGAATGCCTTGAATTTGGCATCAACGACGTGCTGCGCCGATACGTAGAAATTTGCCGCCCAAAAAACTAACGCGCCACACCTTAAGAATTATTGTGCCGCGCTCGTCGTGACTAGGGATTTCAAAATCCCTCAATATCAAGCCGACGAAGTCGGTGCAGATATAGGGTCGTCTTTCTTTGCTTACTTTCTTTGACGACGCAAAGAAAGTAAGTCCCCGTCGCGGATTGCGACTGCAAAATACTGTGCCGTAGGCACTTAAAACGACCTACACCAAACCTGAACAAGACCAAATAAAACATAGGACAGAACCGTGAAACCACTGAACGCCGCACAAACCCTCAGCATCGCCCAACAATTTGGTACGCCAACGTGGATTTATGACGCCGCCACCATTCGCGAACGCATCGGCCAATTACACATGTTCGACACGATTCGCTTCGCCCAAAAAGCCAATTCAAATATCCACATTCTGAAACTCATGCGCGAGCAAGGCGTGAAAGTGGATTCGGTGTCGCTTGGAGAAATCGAACGCGCGCTGGCGGCGGGGTTTGCGACGGGTAAAGACAGCGATGACATCGTATTCACCGCCGACTTGCTCGATCGTGCAACTTTAGCGCGGGTGGTTGAACTCAACATTCAAGTCAATTGCGGTAGCCCGCAAATGTTGGAACAACTCGGGCAAGCGCATCCCGGCCACCGAGTTTGGTTGCGGGTGAATCCCGGTTTCGGCCACGGCCACAGCCAAAAAACCAATACGGGCGGCGAGCAAAGCAAACACGGCATTTGGCACGATCAATTGCCGGAAGCCTTGGCGTTGATTGAAAAATACAATCTCGACCTAGTCGGTTTACACATGCATATTGGCTCAGGTGTCGATTACAGCCATTTGCAAGAAGTCTGTGCAGCAATGGTGGCGCAAGTCAAACAATCAGGTCGTGATATTCGGGCGATTTCAGCGGGGGGCGGTTTGTCGATTCCTTACCGCATCGGCGGTGAGCACATCGATACCGCTCATTATTTCAGCCTGTGGAACGCGGCCCGCGATGAAATCGCTGCGCATTTAGGCCATCCAGTCCATCTGGAAATCGAACCCGGCCGTTTCTTGGTCGCTGAAAGTGGCAAATTGCTCGCCGAAGTGCGCGCGAAAAAAGACGTTGGTAATAACCATTTCGTACTTGTTGACGCGGGGTTTTCGGACTTGATGCGCCCAGCGATGTACGGCAGTTATCATGAAATCAGTTTGCTGCGCGCTGATGGTTCAATCGCGGGTGGTGAAACTCGCCCAACCGTACTGGCTGGCCCGCTGTGTGAATCCGGTGATGTCTTTACCCAAGAAGAAGGTGGTGTCGTGACACCACGTGATTTACCAGCGGCTGCAATCGGCGATTTCGTCGTTCTGCACGATACTGGCGCGTATGGCGCGAGTATGTCGAGTAATTACAATACGCGCCCATTGATTGCTGAAGTACTGCTCGAAGGTGAAGCGGTTCGCTTGATTCGTCGTCGCCAAACCATTGCAGAACTCTTGGCGCTGGAGTTGTAAAGCGGAATAATTAACAGGCACTTTCGTTGTAATTACACGCAATAGGCGACACAATCCGTGTTGCCTATTTTTTTATATATTCAATACGCCTCATCACAGGAAAAACCATGATTACCATCAGCGGATACGGCACACTGGTTGCGGCCTCACTCGTCCTCCTTTTTGGCAGGATCTTGGTCGAAAAAACAGCACCACTCAAAGCATTTACCATTCCTGAGCCAGTTGCAGGCGGTTTGGTGGTTGCACTATTGATGTTGTTAGCGCAGCAAGTTGCAGGCGTCACCGTTAAATTTGATACCTCATTGCAAACACCATTAATGCTGGCCTTTTTTGCCACCATTGGTCTTTCAGCCAACCTCGCTAGCCTCAAAGCAGGTGGCAATGTGATGCTCAAATTCTTGGGCGTGGTGCTGGGGCTTTTGCTCATGCAAAACATCATTGGGATTAGTCTGGCGAAATTACTCGGGCTAGAAGCTCATCTCGGTTTACTTGCAGGCTCAATTACTTTATCCGGTGGCCACGGTACGGGCGCGGCATGGAGCAGCGTCTTTAGCGAACAATTTGGTATTCAAGGCGCAACCGAGCTGGCGATGGCCTGCGCAACATTTGGTCTGGTCCTCGGCGGCTTGATTGGAGGCCCTGTTGCCAAATTCTTAATGCGAAAAGTTCAAGTTCCAGGTGCTGGCTACGATCAAGATCGCGCACCGACCGGCTTTGAAGAACCACAAGCCACTCGGCTCATTACGGTCAATTCCTTTATTGAATCGCTGGCACTCATTGCACTCAGTTTGGCGGGTGGACAAATGCTGGCCGAGTTGTTGGCCGGCACTGCTTTTGAACTGCCGACCTTCGTCTGTGTGCTATTTAACGGTGTACTCCTGCGCAATGTTTTAAGTGGCTTAGGCTGGTATCAAGTGTTCGAGCGCGAAATTTCAGTGCTCGGCAACGTCAGCTTGGCGCTGTTTTTGGCGATGGCCTTAATGAGTTTACGCCTGTGGGAATTGGCGCATTTAGCACTGCCGATTGTGCTGATCCTGAGCGTTCAAGCGGTAGCGATGGCCGCTTACGCTATTTTTGTCACCTTCCGTGTGATGGGCAAAAACTACGATGCCGTGGTCCTCGCCGCGGGTCATTGCGGCTTTGGACTTGGCGCAACGCCGACCGCAATTGCCAATATGCAAGCCGTAACCCATCGCTTTGGCCCATCGCACTTAGCGTTTATTGTCGTACCGATGGTCGGCGCCTTCTTTATCGACATTGCCAATGCCATCATCATTAAATTATTTATGGCCTTACCAATTTATTAATTCACGGCCACAGCTTCCCTGCCAGATAAAGTCGCGTGGCTTTATCTGGCAATATCACACAGCATATTGATACCGCAAAGAAAGTATTACACAGTATACGACTATAGCCATTATTAAATATAGCCTACAAAGCAATACCCACGAACAGCCCAATTCAATTTTTAGTCGCGACGCGCGATGTTATAATCAGGCGATTCATTTATTGCCGCGCAGCCCATCATGTCCAACACCCCAACGATTTCTGACCTAAGCCACGCCCTCGCACTGCTTCGCGCAGGAGAATTGGTCGGCATCCCGACTGAAACGGTGTATGGACTCGCAGCGGACGCCAGCCAACCGACTGCGGTCGCCAAAATCTTCGCCGCCAAAGGCCGCCCCAATGATCATCCGGTGATTGTGCATATTGCCGGTATTGAGCAACTGAGTGACTGGGCGCAAAACATCCCCGCCACCGCTTACCAGCTCGCCGAAGCATTTTGGCCCGGACCACTGACGCTGATTTTAGAGCGCCAAGCGCATGTCAGTGATTCAGTCACCGGCGGGCAAAATACCGTTGGCCTGCGCGCACCAGCGCATCCCATCACCCATGAATTGCTTACCCAATTTGGCGGTGGCCTTGCCGCGCCCAGCGCCAATCAATTCGGCCACGTCAGCCCCACTACGGCTGAGCATGTCCGGCATGAATTTACCAGCGATCAAGTGTCATTGATATTGGATGGCGGCGCCTGCCATGTTGGCGTTGAATCAACGATTGTCAGCCTGGTCGGCGGCGTTGCCAAGCTCTTACGCCCCGGTGGCATTTCACGTGCCGCGATTGAAACGGTGCTCGGCACACCAATCCCACATCACACCGACCAGGCCAGCGCCCAACAGCGTGTATCAGGCTTGCTCGACTCGCACTACGCCCCACGTACGCCATTACGACTTGGCTCAATGGCCTCATTATTACAAATCGCAGCGAAGGAACACGCCGCTGGCCAAAAAGTGGTATTACTCGTGCAAGAAGAAAACGCTGATTTAAGCTACCCTCAGCAAAAAATGCCGAATAATCCGACCGTCTACGCACAAGAAATTTACGCAACTTTACGCAAGTTAGATCAGGAACAATATGATGTATTACTGCTAGAAATTCCGCCGCAAGGCGCAGAATGGCTTGCAATTCACGACAGAATCAATCGTGCAGCGCAACAAAAACTTGACTAAATCACGGCAAAAAAGTGCCGCCTGTCACACTTCCTTACCGCCCATCCCGTCAACACGACCGCTGCGGCCAATCAAGCCAAAGTGGTCTTGCTGCTTGTAAGTTAATACCAGTACTATTGCCATTAAATGTTAAAATACTAATAAAAACACAACACCAAAACGGAAGAGAACGCCATGACCCGCACGCAAAACGGCTTTACCCTCATTGAACTCATGATCGTCGTCGCCATCATCGGCATCTTGGCCGCGATTGCGATTCCCAATTACGACAGCTACGTCAAAAAAAGCCGCCGCACTGATGCGACGGTAATGATTAGTAAGATTCAGCAGGCGCAAGAAAAATTCCGCGCCAACAATGTGGCTTATACCAATAATTTTGGTAGTACTAACGGATTAGGTTTGGTAGCCGCAGCCACCAGTACCAGCCTCGTTAGCGAAAGCACTTATTACAACTTATCAATTGTCGGCTTTGATGGCTCAAGCTGTACAGGTACAGCAGATGGCACTAGCTACTGTATCAAAGCAGTCGCTGACACCACAAAATCGCAAAATAATGACACCGGTTGCACCACACTATCGATGGGAATTAGGAATGGTAATACGACCACACTGCCAACCACTGGCAATTGCTGGAGCAAATAAGTGTCGCGAATTAAAACCCAAGGTTTCACCTTAATTGAAATGATGATTACTGTAGCAATTCTTGGAATAGTACTTGCTATTGCAGCCCCATTATTCACACAAATAATTCAGCAACAGCGTCTGAAAAATGCGGCAGAATTATTTGCCAATAACCTTAGATATGCTAACTCAGAAAGCATCCGTAGAAATAAGCGTGTCTATATTAATGTAAAAACGACATCGGGTAATAACTGGTGCTATGGCATTCAAACATTAGCTAGCAAAATTGATTTACCTCCAACAACTAAATGTGATTGCCTTACTAACTCTTGCGATTTAAAAAACAGCATTCAAAGAGACTTTGGAAAAACAACACTCGCAATCACAAATGGATTTGATGCTATCTTATTTGATCCTTTAATCGGTATACCGTTAACTAAGACTGCGACAGAATTAACAACTAACGAAATTACATTTAGCAATACCAACAATAACTCACTCAAAGTATCATTAGGGCGACTAGGCAAGATATCAATCTGCAGCAGCGCAGGGAGCACTTCAGGATATGCGGCATGTTAATTAAAAAGTCAAGTGGATTCTCATTAATTGAATTAATGATTTCCTTAGCAATTAGCACATTACTTTTGGCAAGTTTAGGGTCATTTATGATTTCTAACCTACAAGCCAATTCACTCAACTTAAAAACAAATAAACTAAATCAAGAAATGAGACGTACGATTGACTTCATTGAACGAGGAATTCGAAGGGCTGGCTATTTTTCAAATACATCAGACACTTTTTTGGCTAGTAACATCTATCGCCCAACAGAAGATTGCCTACTGTTTTCTTATGATACAACGAACACAAATAATATTCGTGCTGGCTTTAAGCTCGTAGATGGCGCAATCCAATATAGAAATGATACAAACACGACTTTGGCTAACCCAAGTACTTGTGCTGGCGGAACAAAATGGGATCAGCTAACAGACTCAAGTATCGTTGTAGTTGACAAACTAAAATTCTGTTATTACACAGACTCAATGACGTTTCCCAGCGTAGACACTTCTCCGACCCTAACAACATGCCCTGTTCCATTATCAGGGGGAACTGCATCAACATGGCCAACAAGCAACACACCAATATCAAAAATTGTTGTATATATTTCAGCGCATTTAAAATTAAATAGCACAGACACTGATCAATTAAATCAAACATACAACACAGTTATCAAAATCAGAAATACACCCAAGAGCCAACCATGATCATTAAAATCAACAAACAAAAAGGCGTGGCATTACTATTTACTACTATCATATTATTACTAATTGCTGCGATCGGTGTTGTAAGTGCAAATAAAGGCAACTTTATTGATCAGCGCTCAATGACCAATCGAATTAAGCAAGCGGAATCATTTCATACTGCTGAAGCGGGTATGACGGCTTTTTTTAGTGCTATTGCTAATAACTATACTGCAAACAGCATTATAAATAGCGCTACTGGCGCAATTACAGGCACATTACCACTCAATACACAAATCAGTACAAACAGAAGATACTCAATTTTGCTGTCTCGCTGCGATGCTGCAGGTAACTGCCCTGCCACGGGCACACCGACCAGATTGTATGAAATTACTAGCATCGGTTGCAGTGACGGTGGTAGTTACAACGCGACAGCAAGCTTAGATACTTGCTACACTCGTGCGGATATAAAACAACGTATTACTGTCGTCTCATCTACATTTGACTTTGGTGGCGATACGATAAAAGCAAAGGGAAAAATTGATATGAGCGGAATAGTACCTGTAATTAGAAACAATTCAGGAAAAGGGGTATCTGTTCGCTCTGGCTTAGATACTGACAATCTTTTCGATGGGGTTCCTGCGTATGAAAATGTTTATTTTCCAGACGGCAAAGTCGAAAGTGATGCAGCATTAGTAGCCCAATCTGAATCCGATTTTTTTAAAGATTTTGCAGGTACAGATCAAGCAGGTTTTGATGCAAATGCCGCAATTATCTCAGGCTCAGTCCTTAATTCAGGTGGTACAGTAACTTGTGCCAGTTTAGCAATCCCCAACCACCAAACAGGCAAAGGTTGTGTAATCAAAGTAGTTGGAGATGTTAACATTACAGGATCCTTAACACTAGGTACTTTGGCAGAGCCCATCGTTTTACAAGTTACTGGTAATATCGATTGGACTGGCGCATTTGACATGCGTGGTGCACTTTATGTAGGTGGCAATATGGGTGGAACACTCAAAGGCTCAATTAGCTTACAAGGGAAAATGGCTGTTGTTGGCAACATTAATGCAACCGGCTCCATAAGTGCAACCAATCCTGCATCTGGCCTTGGCGATACCGACTTAGGATTGCCACACGTCGACCAAGCAATTGGAAGCTGGAGAGATTTCTAATGAGAATTACTAGTTCACGCCTAAATAACCAAGGATTTAGCTTAATAGAAATTCTCATTTCACTACTAATTATTAGTGGAGGATGCCTTGCATTAACTAAATTTCAAGCACTTATTTTAAACAGCAACGCCCAATTAAAACAAAGCAATGAAGCAGTAGCAATAGCCGAAGCTACGATTGAGCAACTTAAAGACAGTAGCAAATCTCTCGCAGCGAATAATGTTGCGACAACTTATAAAACTACCTTAGATGCGATAACTTGGGGTAATGTACAGGGAAAAACGAGCCTATTTTCAAGAGCGGTAACTACAAGTTATGCAGTAACAGCGAACCGATATCCTCTAGCAGCCACAGTTCATGTGTATTGGGATTGCACATACAATCCAGTAGACTTGACAGATTGCAAACAAAAAGGTCACTTCGTTGAACTCATTAACTACTTCGCACCTATTAGTTTGAATGCAACATAAGTGGTTTCCACTGATAGCATCAATTCTCGTTTAAACTACGCCCCAGCCCCCAGCATGGGGCGTTTTCACTTTTAGCGATAGGAATCGCTTTTACTTCCCCCTCATCATCATCGACGAAAACTGTCTCTCTGAGAACATCTGCACATAGAAATTCTTCAATATCCAGCCCAAGTCTTACGTACACTCCTAGTTGAGTAAGGACGATACACGTCAAGCTCGGTGAGGTTCCCTGCATTTACCTATCAGCATCAATGTGCTATCCTTTGTACAATCTATCTTAGGAAAAGCCACCATGCAAGCCCTCACTTATAGCCATACTCGACAAAACCTAGCAGAAATCATGCGCCAAGTGAACGATGACCACGCCCCCGTCATTGTTACCACGCAGCGCGGCAAGCCTGTGGTGATCATGGCCTTGGATGATTATGAAGCGCTGGAAGAAACCGCTTATCTCACCCGCAGCCCAGCAAACGCCAAGCGTTTGGATGAGTCTATTGCGCAAATCCGCCAAGGAAAAACCGTGGCGTTTGAATTGCCCAGCGAATGAAAATCACCTTCTCACAAAAAGCCTGGGAAGAGTTTGAATACTGGCAAGGAACTGATCGCGCAATTTTGAAACGCATTTTTGCTTTAATACGCGACATTCAGCGCGAGCCTTTCGCGGGCATTGGTAAACCCGAACCTCTCAAGCATCAATACAGCGGTTACTGGTCCCGTCGTATCAACGACGAACATCGCCTCATCTATTGCATAGCAGACGATTCCCTCATCATCGCCCAATGCCGTTATCATTATTAAATCATTGACTAAAATGAACGGCCTCAAGGCCACATTTCAATCTATTCATCACAATTCTCGTTTAAACTACGCCCCTGCCCCCTGCATGGGGCGTTTTCACTTTTAGCGAAGGAATCATATGCGCTTTTACTTTCCCCTCGTCATCATCGACGAAGATTTCCGCACCGAGAACACCAGTGGTTCCGGTATTCGTGAACTGGCTGCGGCGATTGAGGCCGAGGGCATGGATGTGGTCGGTTACACCAGTTATGGCGACCTGACTTCCTTCGCGCAGCAACAAAGCCGTGCCTCAGGCTTTATCTTGTCGATTGACGATGAAGAATTCGGCGGAGGCTCGAAAGAGGAAACGCACGAAGCGTTGACGAGTCTGCGTGATTTTGTCGCCGAAATCCGCCGCCGCAACCCAGACATTCCAATCTACATTTACGGTGAAACGCGCACAGCGCGGCATATCCCGAACGATATTTTGCGCGAACTGCATGGCTTTATTCATATGCACGAAGACACGCCCGAATTCGTCGCGCGCCATATTATTCGCGAAGCCAAATCCTACCTCGATACGCTGGCGCCGCCGTTTTTCCGCGCGCTAACGCATTACGCACAAGATGGCTCCTATTCTTGGCATTGCCCAGGGCACTCCGGTGGCGTGGCGTTTTTGAAATCGCCTGTTGGGCAAATGTTCCACCAATTTTTTGGTGAAAACATGCTTCGTGCCGATGTATGTAATGCGGTAGAAGAACTCGGTCAGTTGCTCGACCATACAGGCCCGATTGCAGCGTCGGAGCGCAATGCCGCGCGTATTTTTAATGCTGACCATTTATTCTTCGTCACCAACGGTACCTCGACGTCGAACAAAATCGTTTGGCATTCAACCGTTGCACCGGGTGACGTGGTGGTGGTTGATCGTAACTGCCATAAGTCGATCCTGCATTCGATCATGATGATGGGCGCGGTGCCCGTGTTCTTGATGCCGACGCGCAATCATTACGGCATTATCGGCCCGATTCCTAAGAGTGAATTCACGCCAGAAAACATCCGTAAGAAGATGATGGAAAACCCTTTTGCGCGTGAAAAGCTCGCTGAAAATCCAGATTTCAAACCACGTATTTTGACGATTACTCAATCGACTTATGACGGTATTATGTACAACGTCGAAGACATCAAAGGCATGCTCGACGGCGAAATCGATACGCTGCATTTTGATGAAGCTTGGTTACCGCACGCGGCGTTCCATGAGTTTTACGGCGATTATCATGCGATTGGCGAAGATCGCCCGCGTTGTAAAGAATCAATGGTGTTCTCAACCCAATCGACGCATAAATTGCTGGCGGGTTTGAGCCAAGCTTCGCAAATCTTGGTGCAAGACCCAGAAAACCGCAAACTCGACCGTGACCTGTTCAACGAAGCCTATTTGATGCACACGTCAACCAGCCCGCAATATTCGATTATTGCGTCGTGCGATGTCGCAGCTGCGATGATGGAAGCGCCAGGCGGCACGGCGCTAGTCGAAGAATCATTGATGGAAGCACTCGATTTCCGCCGCGCGATGCGCAAAGTGGATGAAGAATATGGTGAAGACTGGTGGTTCTCGGTGTGGGGTCCGGATGATTTGACCGACGAAGGTCTCGATCATCGTGATGCTTGGATGCTGAAAGCGGGTGATAATTGGCATGGGTTTGGCGATATTGCCGACGGTTTTAATATGCTCGATCCGATCAAAGCCACCATCCTCACCCCTGGCTTGGATTTGAATGGCGACTTTGACGCGCAAGGGATTCCAGCCAGTATTGTAACCAAGTATCTAGCTGAACACGGCGTCGTTGTTGAGAAGTGCGGGCTATACTCCTTCTTTATTATGTTTACCATCGGCATTACCAAAGGCCGTTGGAACACGCTGCTGGCTTCTTTGCAGCAGTTTAAAGATGAATACGATAAAAACGCGCCACTGTGGCGCGTACTGCCTGACTTTATTGCCAAGTATCCGCAATATGAACGCCTCGGCCTACGTGATTTGTGCCAGCAAATTCACGGCATTTACAAAGAGCACGGCGTGGCGCGCCTCACCACCGAGATGTATTTGTCCGATATGGTGCCAGCGATGAAACCGGCCAAAGCCTTTGCCAAAATGGCGCACAAAGAACTCGACCGTGTAGCGATTGATGATCTAGAAGGCCGCGTCACAGCGGTGATGCTAACGCCATATCCGCCAGGCATTCCGCTGTTAATTCCGGGTGAAGTATTCAACAAAACCATCGTTGATTACCTAAAATTTGCGCGTGATTTCAACCAGAAATTCCCCGGCTTTGAAACCTATATCCACGGCTTAGTCGCCGTGACTACAGCTGGAAAAACCGAATACTTCATGGATTGTGTGCGAACGTAATTACATCCTTGCAAGCCCAAATCAACCGCCAGCCTGTCTGGCGGTTTTTTTATGATTTTCTATATTTTGCTTACTATACTGCGCTAAAGAAATTTAGAGGCCAAGCATGTTAAGTCGCGAAGCATTTGAGCAAGAGATCGCTCTATTAGAGCAAATCATTCATTTTGGGCAGTCCGATCAAGCCATAGAAACGCTCAAAGCCTTGCTACGCCAACATCGATCAGAGCCTAGTTACGCTTGCCAAGCCAATTACTTATTAGCGCAAGCCGATTGGGCCAGAAATGAATTTACCACTGCCAAACGCTATATTGATCGTTGCCTCAAAGTGCCAATGGCAGAGAATCCCTTTTATTTCAAAGCCAAAATTCTATCTTCAGAGATCATGATTGCCAGTGGCAACTTAGCGGGATCATTGAAAGTCTGTCTTGACTTGCTTCATCAATCAGACCCTAATCGTCAGCCGAATATTTTTGCATTGGCTTATTTAGGTATTGGTGACTTTTATTTACTTAACAATGAAAACACGCGCGCATTAATTTGCCAACGTTATGCGTACACTTTTGCAAAGCAAACCAATGACACAAAAATCATTTTGAAGTCGGCTTTGCATTTACTGCAAAGTTTAACTAGTAGCAAAGAGTATGGCGAAAGCATCAGCATAATTTCTTTTTGCTGGAGCATCATTGAAGATGGCTTTACTGATCCGGCGTGGGTGGCCGAGTTACATCATTACACAGGGCTTTTTTTTATGGGCTCCGGCGATTTTGATAGTGCGGCGGAATCAATTAATCAATCACTCGCCATTCATACTCGCGAGAATTTACTTTGGGGTCAAACTCAAAATAGAATGGCATTATCAGCACTCTATGCCAAGAAAGGTGATTTAAAACAAGCCTGCTCCATTCTGGAATCAACCATATTATTGGCATCAAGCTTTGATCAGGGTTATTTGCAGAAAAAAATATGTTTGCAATTAAGACAAACTAGAAGTGAGCTGGGTGATTTTGCCGCAGCACTTGCAGCACAAGAAACCTATCACCGAATCGAAGTTAATTACCAAAGTAATCTTTCAAAAAATATCACTCGCTTAAGCCAAGCACAACTCATCGAACTCGATAAAAAACAAGAAACCATCATTTTAAAATTAGAGAACAAATCGCTCCAACATGAAATTGAACAACTTAAATCGCTACTTAATTACCATAAAAATGGAATTGATCCATTAACGCTGATCCCTGACCGACGCGCTTTTATTTCATATTTACCACCGAAAGAGCACCAACCCATTTGGGGCTATTTATTCTCAATTGACAACCTACTTGAAATCAATGAAAAACTAGGTTTTGAATTTGGCGATAGGATTTTAATACGTTGCAGTGAATTACTGCAAACGCTAGGCCCAATCCTCACTGAACATGCATTCACATGGTTTCGATATAGTGGCCAAAAATTCATTTTGCTGAGTTCTATCCCTGCCCCCAATCATCTAGTCGCTATTTTTAACGATAAATTCAAGCATTTTCCATGGGATAGCCACATTAAACCCAAGTTGTCTTTAATCAGTGCTCCTATTCAAATACATCAACAAGCGATTCAAACCTTAAACCAAGCGGAGAAATGCTGGGAATTAAATACAGAAAACGGGATGAATCATGGTCAATGAGCTAAGCGCAGCACCAGCACTTGAATCATTACTTGAATTAGTGCACACAAACCCCAACACGGCAATGCTCGAAATTCAACGCCTGCTCAAAGATAAAAAAATAAAATCGAACAGAATTGAACTACAAATTTTGCTGGGTTTATGTCAGGGCTATTTATGGCAGTACGATCAAGCAGAAAAAACCCTAAGCTCCGCCTTAGCCAAAGCAGCCAAAGAACGTGTGTTTTTTGCCGCAGGGCTAGCCTACGATGAGCTGGCAGCCATCTATTTGATTAAAAGCCAAATCGATCTCGCGATGCGCACATGGCTGACAGGTTTGCAGCTGGGATTACAGCAGCATGATGTAAACACACAACTGCGCTGCAATCTGGGGCTGGGTAAAGTATTTTTTGGTATGAATGACTTTCGCAA
>CAUPHX010000005.1:0-20920 GCA_963511125.1 uncultured Deefgea sp.
CAAGGTCAAACTCGTGGCTACCAAGGTGGCGGCCGTAATGGCGGCCCAGGTACAGGAGCACCGCGCAATGCCAGCGATGCTTTTGGCGCGCCACGTGGTGATCGTCCGCAACAAAATCGCAGTGCTCGTCCATCGAGCAGTCGCCCAACTGCTGCCTTACTTGGCGGCGGCAAGTTTCGCAACGACAAATAACATAATGTAATTTGAGTATACCCATAGAGGCCATATTTTATATGGTCTCTATTCACATACGGAGCAATAGTATGTATTCAGCTACTTTCATTTTTACCATTAAAGAATTAAACGCCGAATTCCACGCGCTTGATGCGCTCATCGCCAGCGCTACCAAAGACACCACAGGCTACATGGGCGAAGAAGCTTGGGAAGACCCCAAAACAGGCCGCATCGCCAATGTCTATTATTGGGAGTCCGAAATTGGCCTACGCGAACTCATCAGCCATCCAAAACATCAGGAAGCCAAACAGCGCTACAGCCAGTGGCTGGGGGGTTATCAAGTCATTATTTCGCAAGTGATTAAAACCTACGGCGACGATACGCTGGGGCATTTACTCAGTCAGTCCCGCAGTGCGACCGATGCATCTTGATGTTTGAATACAGCAAGTCGCGCTAATTTCATCTATATAAAAGTCTGCATTTGACCAACACAAGCGAAGCGCCATGAGCCCCGAACAAGCCAATAAAACGATGAACGATTTGCTGAGAATGATGATTCAGCACAAAGCGTCCGATTTATTCATCGCCGATGACTTCCCGCCCGCGATGAAAATCAACGGCAAGATGACGCCCGTTGGTTCGCAAAAACTGAACGGCACCGCCACCAAAGCCCTCGCCTACAGCATTATGCGCCCCGATCAGCAGACTGAATTTGAGGGCGAATTTGAAGCCAACTTTGCGATTAGCCCCGAAGGCATCGGCCGCTTTCGCGTGAATGTGTTTATGCAGCAAGAAAAAGTCGGCATGGTGCTGCGCACGATCACCAGCAAAATCCCCAATTTTGACGAAATGGGCCTGCCGAAAATCCTCAAAGAAGTCATGATGCAAAAACGTGGCTTGGTGCTGCTGGTTGGCGGTACCGGCTCGGGCAAATCCACCACGATGGCGGCGATGCTCGACTACCGCAACGAACACAGCCACGGCCACATCATCACCATCGAAGACCCGATTGAATACGTGCATAAAAATAAAAACTGTCTCGTCACGCACCGCGAAGTCGGCCGAGATACCAAGGGCTGGTTTGCCGCGCTGAAAAACACACTGCGCCAAGCGCCTGACGTCATTTTAATTGGCGAAATCCGCGACCGCGAAACGATGGAATACGCGATGAATTTCGCCGAAACCGGCCATCTTTGCATGGGCACGCTGCACGCCAATAGCTCGAATCAAGCGCTGGAACGCATCGTCAATTTCTTCCCCGAAGAGCGCCATCCGCAGCTCTACATGGATTTATCGATGAATATGCGCGGCATCATCTCGCAGCGCCTTGTTGCTACACCCGACGGCAAAGGCCGCAGCGCCGCGATTGAAATCTTGCTCAATACGCCACTGGTCGCTGATTTGATTTTCAAAGGCGACGTCGGCGGTATCAAATCGGTGATGGCCAAATCCAAAGAACTCGGCATGCAGACGTTTGATATGGCGCTGTTTGACCTCTACGAAGCCGGCAAAATCGGCATGGAAGAGGCACTCAAAAATGCCGATTCGCTAAACGAACTCCGCCTAAATATTAAGCTCAACAGTCAACATCACCGCAGAGAAGAACACAGCAGCGGACTGGATCATCTATCGCTGGAAGCGCATGCTGAGCCGGAAGTGGTGGAAGAGGCGGCGGAGAAGCAATAGAGGTATTTCAATCCAGCCATTATCCAATAATGGCTGGATTGAAATACCCGCATCACCGTAGCGATGTTCGGATTTTCTGTTGCTCGCTTCAAAAGATGGGCTGCTTAGGGGCAGATAAATTGAGTTGCTTCACTTGTTTTTGCCTTAAACTCGCCCACGCTTTTTGATACGACGTATCAATCAAGTCGCGCAAAGATTCAGAGGGCATCGCAGCCACATCGACTATCGTCACCCAATGAAAGCGCCCCATATACCGCGCGGGCTTGATGCCGGGCTGGTCGGTTAATTCCAAAAAACGCTCGGGATGCACACGCAGACTAAAGCGCCATTGCTCAGGTTGGCTGGTTTTGAAATAGGCGAACTTCTTATCCAAGAGCTGATAAACCAAAATATTCGACGGCGCTCCAAGCACAACTTCAGTAACGCCCGCCAAACTACGGCAATAGGCTTTTACTTCATCAACCGTCATAGTCCACCTTCAAATCAATACTAAGAGGTATAAGCTGGTAGGCTTTATTTATAAACACCTACAACGATATACATAGCGCCTGAAATCTATCTAGCTATGACGCTCAAAAATCCCAAAGTCCCAATAGTTTGAACCAAGTTGCTTTTTCATCTGCCAGCCACGGCGAATTAAGATTTTCGCAATAAAACGATTGAGTAAGCCATGCCCAACAAATAAAACAGAATGCTTCTCTTTTGCGATGCGTTCAAGCATGACTGCCGCCTGTTCTGCTCTAAGCTTGGCATCTTTAAATGACTCGCTGTTGTTGGAATAGCCGAAAAACCAGAGCACTCGAAAAATCACGGCCCAATATTTGGGCCTCAAAACAAAGCTAAATCGCTGACCGGAAGGCATTTCCATTTCTCGTAAATCATATTCGCAGCGATAAATATGCTGAATGCCGAGCAACTGAGCGGAATCTATAGATCGGGATAACTGACTGCATATTACTGCTTCACAGTTTTGCGCCAGACTCACCACCTCATGATGCGGCATCAGCTCTTTACACAATTTGGCCGAATCATAAGCTCTAATCCAGTTTGCAAAGTAAATTGACGAGATTGGCGTTTGTGGTGGCAATAGCGGTTTGCCATGCCTGACAATGATGATGCGTATCACCTCGTTCCTCGCGATGAACTTCTCATTCAACAGAAAACAATAATATTTGTATGTATATCCATGCAGCCATTATTAGAAAATGACTAGATTTATATACCCACAAAAAGGCCTGCAAAAGCAGGCCGTTTTTATTTGCTCATTAAACTCGCAGCAAGGCGATTTTCAATGGATGTTGGCCATCTGATGTCGGGAAGTCGCTGTCGGGCTTGATCCATTCCATGCTGCTGATTGGGCGGCCGGCTTTGATGGCGGAGCGCTCCATTTGCGCTAGCCAATCTTCGCGTGAAACTTGCGCGACGTTATTGCAGCAAATCAACGTGCCGCCCTCGTTCGTCGACAACAGCGCCGGTTTAAACACCGATGCGTAATCATTCACCAAATCGACAACGCCAAATGGGCTTTTTGAAAAGCGCGGCGGGTCGAGCATCACCAGATCAAATTGCTGTTTTTCAAGCTTTGGGAAGTTCGGCATGCGTTTACCGCGCACCATCGCCGCTTGGCCTTTGCCCGACAATTGATTGAGTGCCGCAAACGCGTCCGATTGAATAAAGCGCACACGAATCGGTAAATCATTCAGTTTCGCATTGTCTTTGCCGACCAAGATGCTCGATTCGGCAAAGTCGATATTCACCACATGGCGCGCACCGGCTTTGGCGGCAGCAATCCCTCCGCCACAAGTGTAGGCGAAGAGGTTGAGCACAGATTTGCCTTCAGCTTCCGCCATGATGCGGCGACGACCGGCGCGTAAATCCAAAAATAGCCACGGATCTTGGCCAGCGTGACGACCTTGAATCCGGTAATTCACGCCCAATTCCTGCGCGATACGTGGCTCGTAAGCAATAATTTCTTCGGCCTCAGAAAGTCGATTCATCACGCGCGAATTGCCGTGACTGCGGTCGTTGTAGACCATCACACTTTCTGGATAAGTGCGGGCGTAAAACGCTTGGATTTCCTCAAATTGCTCCACCGACAAGGCGCGGTGGACGGTTTGCACCAAAATCAAATCGTTGTAACGATCAATCGTCAAACCCGGCACGCCTTCAATACTGCCGTGAAATAGGCGGTAAGTATTGGTTTGCTCGGCAGTCAGTTGCTCAATCAGCGCAGAGCGATTGGCTAAAGCGGTATCCAGCAGGGAAAACAAAGGTTCTTGCATGTCATCAATCATCGTAGATCTCAATTAAATTAAATAATAAATAATGGGTTTATTCTTGGCTGGTTTTTCGCACGCGCTTAGGCTTAGTAGGCGCTGTATCAGCGTCGCTGGCAACTGACGCAGCCGGCTCTGCCACTTTGCGGCTACGTTTTGGTTTCGCGACTTCAACAGGCGCTTCAACGACGACTTCAGCAGCGGATTCGGGTGCTACTTTCGCTTTCACAATTCGCTTAGGTTTTGCTGTTTTGGCTTCGACTTCGACAACGATCTCAACTTCGGCAACGACTGTTTTGGCCTTACTCGCGCGTTTTGGCTTCACGGCCGGCTCTGCGGGCGCAACTGCCGCATCGACCACCTCCGCCGCTTTGGGCTTGGCCGCTTTACGTGCCGGTTTAGCCGCAACTTCAATTACTTCTGCTTTAACGTCGGTTTTGGCCGTTTTTTTCGCTACGGGTTTACTGGAATTAAGCCAATTGATGACCCCCAAGCCAGCGGCACGACCACTGCTGAAACATGCGGTCAGCAGGTAGCCGCCGGTTGGCGCTTCCCAATCGAGCATTTCACCCGCGCAAAATACACCCGGCGCTTGTTGTAACATCAGATTGTCATCCAGCCCCGCAAATATCACTCCGCCAGCACTGCTAATCGCTTCATCAATCGGCCGTGGCGCGATCAAAGTAATCGGTAGTGATTTAATCGCCGCCGCTAATTTAGCGGGCTGCGCAAAGTCTTCTTTACTCACAACTTCGCGTAACAAGCCTGATTTTACGCCCTCAATACCCAATTTTCGGCGCAGATGATTCGCCATCGAATCCGCACCGCGCGGTTGTGAGAGTTCTTCGGTAATTCGTGCCAACGATTTTTGTGGCACTAAATCCAGCCACAAGGTCGCCGTGCCATTTTCAGCAATATCATCACGCAACTGACTCGATAGCGCATACACCAAGCTGCCTTCCACGCCGCCTTGCGTGAGTACAAACTCACCCGCTTTTTTCGCGTCGTGCTGACGTGCAGCAGCTGCAACGGTTTTAATCGGCGCACCGGCAAATTTACCTGCTAAATGCGTGCTCCAAGCGACATCAAAACCACAGTTGGACGGTTTGAGTGGCGCAACGTCAACGCCTTGCTCAGCCAGCAAGGGTACCCAAGCGCCATCTGAACCGAGTTTGGCCCAGCTTGCACCGCCCAAAGCCAAAATTACCGCATCAAAGGAACGGCTGATTTCACCTTCTGGATTGCTAAAACGTAATGTTTTTTTTGCATCCCAACCGAGCCAGCGGTGGCGAACGTGAAATTTAACGCCACTGGCTTTGAGGCGCGCTAACCAAGCTCGCAACAAAGGCGCCGCCTTCATTTCGATAGGAAAGACGCGGCCAGAAGAACCAATAAATGTTTCAATGCCTAGACCATGTACCCAGTTCGTTAATTCATTCGCGCCAAAATCAGCCATCATCGGCGCCAGATCAGCGCTGGCGCTGCCATAACGGCCTAAAAATGCGGCTGAATCTTCGGCGTGGGTAATATTCATCCCCCCTACGCCAGCCAGCAAAAATTTACGACCAATCGAAGGCATGGCGTCGAACAATTCAACTGAAAAACCCGCCGCAGCAATCACTTCGGCCGCCATCAGGCCAGCGGGGCCGCCGCCAATAATTGCAATGGTTTTTGAAGACGTTGTTTTTTTACTGGGCATAGGAATTCCAAATTCAATGGCGGTGAAACACGAAGGCTCTCTTATACCGAAAATCGCGCATTAAGACTGCATAATTTGCAGTTTTTACGCATTATTACTGAAACTAAACTGAAACCAAGCCACTGCTAAGCCTTAGGCTGATTGTGTTGACGCAGGCAGTAATTGTTTTTGCAAGAAAGTCTGCGCATCGGCCGGCGCTAAAGGTCGGGAAAAATAATAACCTTGTAATTCATCGCACTCCAATTGCGCGAGCGCCGCCAAATGCGCGGCCGTTTCAACGCCTTCGGCAATCACCGTCAGTCCAAGGCTATGACCGAGGCGAATAATGGCCTCAACAATCGCCGCATCGCCCTGATCACTATCCATATCCCGCACAAAACTTTGGTCGATTTTGAGTTTGTTAATCGGGAACCGTTTCAAATACGAAAGACTAGAATAACCGGTACCAAAATCATCAATTGACAGCATCACACCCAAACCACGCAAGCGTTGCAGCAGCTCAATCGTATGATCGGCGTCTTGCATCACCACGCCCTCGGTGATTTCTAGCTCGATCAGTTGCGGATCAACCGCCGTTTCAGTCAAAACTTGCTTTACCAAAGCAAAAAACTTGGGATGCTGAAATTGCCGCGCCGAAATATTAATCGCCACCACCAAGGGCATGCCTTGCGCTTGCCACGCCTTGGCTTGCTGGCAGGCGGTACGTAAAATCCATTCGCCAATCGGGATAATCAGACCGGACTCCTCGGCCAGGGGAATAAATTCAATAGGTGATACCAGCTTGCCTTGATGCTGCCAGCGAACTAAACATTCCACACCAATAACTTTTAAGCTAGGAATCAAGGTTTGTGGTTGAAAATAAAGCAGCAATTCATCGCGCTCAACCGCATGACGAAGCTCACCCTCCAAGGCCAATCGCTCAACCGCTAGCGCATTCATTTCTAGGCTATAGCATTGCGATGCATTACCGCCTTGCGCCTGCACCACTTCCAGTGCGGCATCCATATTTCGAATTAAGTCGATGGCATTATCGCCATCTTGTGGATACAGCGCGCCCCCTACACTCAAGGTAGCAAATAGCTCATGCCCTGACACGTAAATCGCCTCGTTCAAAGTATCAAGCAACGCCTGCTGTGGCATGATGCTGTGTGAAAAACGAGGATGGTTCTTGGCAAACACGGCCGCAAAATGAGTACCTTCAAAGCGATATAACGTACCACCAAGCTGCTTAACCATCGGTAGTAAGCGATTTTTGACTGCGACGATCAGTTCATCGCCAGCTTCATAGCCTAAGCCACCCAAAACACGTTGAAAGCGGTCAATTGAGATTAAAACGGCCTCGTGTGGCTGCTGATTGAGATTGACAATATCGGCCTCAAACACACTGCGATTCAACAAGTCCGTGAGTCTGTCGTGGCGAGCGGCATAAGCGAGGCGATTTTCTGCGCGTTGCCGAGCATGGATATAGTAGGCCACTAAAATAGCAATAATCAGAATCGCCAAGCTATACGCCAGCACCAAACGAATCATATCCTGCACTTCTTGCGCCGAGACCCGCCCAGCACTCTCGATGTTTTGACTGGCCAACATAAATGCGTTATCGAGTTGAGCTAGCATATTTTGGGTGTCGATGGCGTTCTCCACCAACAGCGCACGGGCTTCATCTAAGTCTGGCTTGGGCACGGACATAATTTGATCGAGCTGCTCGGCGACCAGCTGAGAATTTTCAAACGATGCGACCAGTGCGATGTGCTGCGGCTCGGTTTTCCATTTCGATCTGGCTTTGTCAATGAGGGCTTGAATACGCTGATTACTGACTTGGAGTTTTTCTTTAAACTGCTTTTGGCTCAAGCCATAAGCAAAATACTGATTCAAAATGACTTGGCGCTCGGTAATGAGCGTTTTTAAATCGCTAATATCATGCAGCGCCGGCACTAAACGAGTGACCAATGGTTGAGTGACCGCATTCACGCGATCGCCGCTTTGCAGCATCAACACGCTCAGGAATAAACCCAAAGCCATCGCAATCGCAAATAAAAAATAAACCCCGACTTTGGCAGAAAAGCGCTGCAAAAATCGGGGCGTAAAAACGAGGAATGGTTTTTTCATAACAAGACACGAATGCAAACTGGGTATCCACTTTATAGCTTAAAAACGTGAATACCCAGTGTGTTTAACGTCCTCTCATGATTTGAACGCAGAACACCACTTTAGCGATGCGATGGCGCATGCTGCAACAAGGCCGCATCAGCGTTGAGCGATAGACTCAAATGCCGCTCGTACTGTTTCAAAATATCCGCCAACATTTCTTCTTCGGTGAAATACTGAATATCGTAGCCTTTACGGCCATCAACAAAGTAAGTCGTCGGCTCGTACGTTACGGGCTGACTCGACAGAGGCAATGCTTCATTCGCCAAAGCAAAATCAGGCACCGCTTGCTGGGTACACTTCACACCGTACACAAAATCACGCAGTCGGTTTTGCGCTACGACCAGTTGCATCGTATCGGCATCGATAAATTGAACACTGGCTTTAACGCCGCGCTGCGTCAATTCTTGCTCGATCAAATACATTGCAGGCGTGACCGTTTCAGCAAAAAAGCGATGCACATCGGCCTGATCGGGCTGGTTCAAAATCTGCGCCAAACGTTTGCGCCACAATTTGCCATTCCAGAAATTACTCGCATGCGAGAGCTTTTGTCTCGAATGCAATTCATCCGCGCGTAAACCTTTGAGCAAGCCCCAGCACAGTAGCAACATCACAATCGCAAAGGGCAGTGCGGCCACAATCGTCATCGCTTGCAGTGCTTTGAGTCCACCCGCCGTCAGTAAACATCCGGCGACAACGCCCAGCACGACAGCCCAAAACAGGCGCTGCCATACCGGCGATTTAGGGTCGCCACGACTGGCAATATTATCAATCACCATTGCGCCAGAATCGGCTGATGTGACAAAGAAAATCGCAATCAAAGCAATCGCCAAGGCTGAGCTTAGACCCGCAAATGGCAAGTAATCTAAAAATGCAAACAGCAGCGCATCGACATTGCCGGCACTGGCACTGAGCGCGCCCATCGCAACATTTGTGTCGACCCAAATTGCAGCGTTACCAAACACCGTCATCCACAAAAAATTAAACGTCGCCGGAATCAACAACACGCCAATAATGAACTCACGAATCGTACGACCACGCGAAATACGCGCAATAAACATCCCTACAAATGGCGCCCAAGAAATCCACCACGCCCAATACAGAATCGTCCAGCCTTGGTACCAGCCTTCAGAATTTGCCGCTTCATAGGTAAAGTTGCGGAAGGTGAGTTCAACGATGCTCGCCAAATAATTACCGATGTTTTCACTGAACGCACCCAGCAAATACAAAGTCGGCCCCGCAATCAGCACAAAGCCCATCAACGCAATCGCCAAGCCCAAATTCAATTCACTTAAAATTCGAACCCCTTTACCCACGCCCGAAGCCGCCGACAACCCCGCTAACGCGACCACAGCCGCAATCAGGCCGAGCTGCATCTGAATCCCGCTAAAATCCCAGCCAGTGACATGGCTTAAACCAGCCGACAATTGCATCACGCCAAATCCAAGCGTCGTTGCAATCCCGAAAATGGTCCCGCACAGTGCAAACACATCCACTGTATGCCCCCACGGACCATTGATTTTGTCTTTTAAAATCGGATACAGGCCTGAGCGAATCGTCAGCGGCAAGTTGTAACGGAACCCAAAGTAAGCCAGCACCAGCCCAACAACACCATAAATCGCCCACGCATGAATGCCCCAGTGGAAAAACGTCATCAGCATTGCTTCGCGCGCGGCGGCTGGCGTGCCTACTTGCGCCGTTGGCGGAGAAATCAAGTGCTGTATTGGCTCGCCAACCCCGAAATACATCAGCCCTACGCCCATACCTGCTGCAAACAGCATCGCAATCCACGAGGAAAACTTAAATTCCGGCTCGGCATCATCAGGGCCAAGACGAATTTTTCCGTAGCGACTAATGGCAATCCCAATCAACAAAGTGACAAATGCCGCCACCGCTAAAGTATAAAACCAAGAGAAATCCTGCGTAACCCAAGCTTTAATCGTGATAAAAATCTGCTCCGTGTCACCCGGAGAAAAAATCGAAAACAACAATAGCGCCAGCACCAGCGCCATACTTGGTAAGACTACTGGCCAACAAAATGTAGTGCGGTTTGATAAAGTAGACGTCGTCATCCGCCGCTCCTTTTATATACAGAATCAACACCTTAACATCGTGGCATAAATCCCCCCACGCAATATGTACACTCGTGTAAGTAAATAGTTGGCTTTTAGCGTGTTTAATCCTGAAAATCATAAGATACAGGCAAAAAAAAACCGCGAAATTCGCGGCGATGGGGATATTGCTGAGTATTAATAATGCGGCGGAATCTCGTCTAACAGGCTACGTCCACTTTGTTCTGGCCCACCACTGCGCTCTTGTAAATAACGCAAATCTTGGCGCAGCTGATCCAATTGCATCTGCTGCCGCGCAATGATTTGATTCAGATCGTCGAGCAAATCATCTTGCAAGGCAAGACGGATTTCTAATTCGGTGATTCGCGACTCCATGGTCACTCCATAAAACGGAAACGATACGCAGATGATACTCAGTTTAAGTAGATAGTACGTATTTTTTCCTGCGCACCGTTTTCAACTCATTCAATACCTCAGAACATCACAGTAAAAGCGTTGGATCGTCCTTCGGATTAAACAGTATCAAGCCCGGCTTTTTTCTGAACGAATCGGCGGCTTCATTTTTTTGGCTCCCAATACGACAGTGTCGAGGAAACGAGTTCTCTCAACACCCATCACTGGGTGCTGAGTACTACTTCACGCGCATGAGATGAATCATGCTGGCCACGTTACGGGCGGTGCGATGTAAATTCTCGCGAGCACTGCCGAGCGCCTCTTCGAGCGGCATCGCTTTATGAACACAAGAAAATACCGCATCGATGCCATGCTCGTAGACTTCGTCCACATCTTCACGCAAGCAGCCACCGATACCAATCACCGGCAAGCCATATTGCTTGGCCATTTTTGCCACGCCAATCGGCGTTTTACCAAAAATGGTTTGACCATCCAATCGCCCTTCGCCCGTGATCACTAGGTCAGCATCCCCTAAGTGCTGTGCCAGTCCTGCCGCGTCGAGCACAATATCGACACCACGACGCAAGCGGCACTGAGGGAAAAATGCTAACGCTGCAGCACCCATCCCGCCCGCTGCGCCAGCACCCGCACTGTGCTCAACGTCTTTGTCCAATTGCTGGCGAATAATGTGCGCATAATTGCTCAAGGCGTTGTCCAATTGCACAATCATTCCAGGTGTGGCGCCTTTTTGTGGGCCAAAAATAGCCGAAGCACCCTTAGCCCCTGTCAGCGGATTATCGACGTCACAAGCGACCTCAAACTCGCACTCTAGCAAACGCGAATCAAAGTCAGCCAAATCAATCTGCACCAAATCCGCCAACGCTGCACCCCCTGCTGCCAATGGAGCGCCTGCCGCGTCGAAAAACTTCGCACCCAGTGCGCGCAACATCCCGCTGCCGCCATCATTCGTTGCCGAGCCACCGATGGCAAGAATGAATTTTCTAGCCCCCGCATCCAGTGCGGTTCGAATTAATTCACCAGTACCTTCAGTGCTGGTCAATAAAGGATTACGAGTCGATGCCGCAATCAGCGCCAGACCACTCGCCGACGCCATTTCGATTACGGCGGTACATCCATCACCAAGCATCCCCCACTGCGCCGTCACCGGCGCACCCAATGGGCCACGCACAATGGCAGTGTGAAACTGGCCTTCGGTGGCATCGATCAAGGCTTCCAGCGTACCTTCGCCGCCGTCGGCCATCGGTACTTGCACTAAGTGAACATGTGGCAAGATACTTTGAAACGCGCTGGCAATGACGCTGGCGACTTCTTTGGCACTCAATGATTCTTTAAACGAATCGGGTGCAATCACAATTTTTTTCATCATCTAGTCCTCAAGCCAAAGCCAGCACGCCGTACAAAATCGTCGCAGTCACGGTAATACCAAGGCCGACTGCGGTTTCGTAAGGAATCACTTTCAAGCGCTCTTTCATCCCCATCCCGACTGCACCGGCAGTGGCGTGGAAGAAGCTACCGTGCGGCAAGTGATCGAGCACCGTAGCACCCGAATGAATCATCGCTGCCGAGCCCAATGCAGGAACGCCCATCGTCATTAAGGTAGCGCCAAAAACTTGCGATGCAACTGCAGTACCTGCGGTCGTTGACGCGGTGGCCATCGACATCAAAATTCCTGCTACAGGCGCCAACACATAGGCCGGTAAACCCAGACCGCCAACAGCGTGAATCAATAGATTTTTTAATTCAGAATTGGCGATAATCCCCGCCAAACAACCCGTACCCAATAACATAATCGCAACGGGCATCATGCGCTGTAAGCCGGCAATGCTGTATTCGTTGATTTTGGCAATCTTCCCCATCGCCAAACAACCTAGTATACCGCCCAATGGCAATGCAATTAAGGGATCGATTGATATACCCACGATAGGACGTAATGACAATAAACCAATCGCCACCAGTGGCGCAACCATCGACGCCACAAAACTCGGCAGATTGTCATTGCCATGATCATGCACTTCGTCGGCAGAAATCATGCTGCCTTTGCTCTTCACATGACGCGCCAGCAAGTAAGCCACGGCCAAACCCACTAGACCAGGCACAATCCCCGCCATCATGATGGACGTCAGCGGTTGTTGAAATGCATCTGCGGCGGCAATTGCATTTGGATTAGGCGACATCACATTACCGGCTTTACCACCACCGATCATCGCTAATAACACCGCAAAGCGCGAAATTCCCGCACGTTCGGCGATCATCAATGCAATCGGTGCCACAGTAATCACGGCCACGTCGATGAAAACGCCGACGCTAGTCAATATCATCGTCGCCAAAGCCAGCGCTAGCAAAGCGCGTACTTCACCCATTTTCTTGACGATGGTATCGGCAATCCGTGCCGCACCGCCCGATTCGATTAATACACCTGCCAGCACACCGGCGGCAATAATCCGCAACACGGCCGGAATAATACCGCGCGCACCGTCCATCATAATGGTAACGGTTTCGGTCAGACTCGCGCCGCCGACTAAACCACCAATCAAAGCACCTGCCACCATGCCATAAGTGGGTGATACTTTTTTCAAAATCAGGCCAATGGCAACGGCCAATGCCGCTATTGCGCCTAGGGTGCTAATCGGATCCATGTTGATACTCCCAAGAGGTAAGTCAAAAAATCTGACTACATCTTAATAGCGACGCACAGCCTATGTCGTCGGAATAAACACCAAGTTTCAGGTCTTTTTCACACTTAATTTTGTGCAAAAGCCCAGCTTTAGCGTTCAGATAAGGTGGGGAGTTGTAGTGCGATATAGATTTGTACTCGATCTTCAAGGCGACTGAGATTGAGTTTACTTAGCTCAGCGATGCGGCTCAGTCGGTAATCCAGCGTATTTCGATGGATATTGAGTGCCTGCGCAGTGGCTTGTAGGTTTAAATCATGTGCAAACCAGCATGACAGCGTTTCAAGATAAACCCCCTTGCGATCCTGCGCACGAATACGCTCTACAGGCGCGCACAACAGCTTGGCCTGCCAGCCTTGCGCTAATGGCGCCAGTAAAACGGGCAGTCTTTCTTCGTCAAACAACTGCAAAATCTCATCGCTATGCGCCTGCTGCAAAGTGGCACAGGCGGTTTGATACGATAAGGCCAAACCACCTTCCTGCATAAAATAATGCCCCAACACAGCACGGAGTTTCAGTGGGGTTTTGCGTTGCAAATCGTTGAGGGCTGGCAATAATTGGCGACGTTGCGCATTGGGATTCCAACGCCCCAACTCATCGAGAGCTGGCCGCAACAAGACAAACTCATCAAACGTCAGCCGTGCCAACAGCGGCGTTGTTTCAAACTGCGAGAGCTGATATTGCAATTGCTGCAATGCAGTCAAGCCCGCATCGGAGTCGCTGGCATCGAGCAAAGCACCGCTGGCACGAATCACCAGCGCAACACGCGGTATCGTTAACTCAACGCCCAGTCGCTCGGCCCAACGCGCCAAAGACTGATCCGAAATACTTTGGCGCAGAATCAGCTGCTGCACCAACTCTTCATACAAACGGGCATCACGCTCAATGCTGCGCAGCATGGCTTTTTGTTCCAGCATCATTTCGGCACTCATCCGTACCAACTCGCCCATCGGGCGCACCACATTTGGATCTCCGGTAATGCCAATCACACCTACGATTTCGCCTTGGCTATACAGCGGTAAGTTCACCCCAGGCTTTACACCTTGCAAATTTGCAGCCGTGGCCGCATCAATCTCCAGCACACGTCCTTGCTGGATCGCGAGCATTGCACCTTCATGGCGCTGGCCGATACGCTCAGCAATACCGCTTGCCAAAATCACACCATGCTCGTCCATCACATTAATGTTATACGGCAGCAACGCCATCGTGCGACGAGCAATTTCCTGCGCTAGCTTGATGGATAAACGTGACATGCGACTCTCTTTAAATGGGCAACAGAATGTTGATGCTCTTTTAATATACCGCAGCGGCTAATCAGATGGGCTGCAAAATAAGGAGACGTGCGTTTGGAATAAACCAATGAAGACAATGCGTGCTAAGCCCGCCAAGGCCAAGGCAATAATGCGTGGACTACGCCGCTAAATGGCTGCTTTTGCTGCTAAGTCGCCACGCATCCAATGGATAACGATAAAATACCAACACGACGATGATGCCTGCTGGAGCAATCAAATCAACGTTTCGGTAGCCATTGAATCACGCTGATCGCTTGCTCTAAGCGTTGCAGTGCGGTGTTCTTTTTGGTGAGTTCTAAATGCAAAGCCGCAGCCAGTGGCACCGGTTTGGCGGTTTCACCTTTGGCGTTTTTGAGCGCTCGCGCAATCATTTGCGCATCTTCCTCGGTAAAACGCGTCGCCCATTGCGCAGGCACCGTCATTGCTTTTTTTGCTTGCCGCCCTTCCATCACAAACTGCAAGGGCACCTCGCCCATCATCACAATAAATTGCGTCGTGCGCGGGTCGAGCGTAGTTTGCGCCGCTTCAATTTCGGCGATTTGCTGGCGAAGTTCTTCAGCAGGGGTCATTTCAGCATCCAGCGTGGGGAGTGAATAAGTCATATTTCATCCAAATCATACAGCGCCCCAGTTTATCGCAAAACCATGTTCACAAAAATGCAAAAACCCCGCGATGCGGGGCTTTGCAAAGACTCATTCAGACCATTTATTTCTTTTCGCAGGCCATAATTTTATAAACCACACCCGCCAACGCAGCACCACTCCATGGCGCAACCCAGAACAACCACACTTGGCTCATTGCGCCAGTTTGCGCAAAGACCGCTGCCGCCAATGAACGCGCAGGATTAACCGATGTATTACTCACAGGAATCGAAATCAAGTGAATCAAGGTCAAGCCCAAACCAATGGCGATCGGTGCAAAACCCGCTGGCGCGCGTTTATCGGTGGCGCCCAAAATGATAATCAAGAACATAAATGTCATGACGATTTCGCAGATTAACACCGCGGTCATTGAGTAAGCACCTGGCGATAAGGCATCAAAACCATTGCTAGCAAAACCACCGGCAACAAAGCCGGCTTTGCCGCTGGCAATCGCGTAGAGTACTGCTGCACCAGCGATGCCGCCTAATACTTGTGCGCCAACATAAGGAATGAAATCTTTCGCGTCAAAACGACCGCCCACCAACAAGCCTAAAGAAACCGCTGGATTCAAGTGGCAGCCCGAAATATGACCAATCGCGTACGCCATCGTCAGTACGGTCAAACCAAACGCCAATGAAACGCCGGCAAAACCAATGCCCAACTCTGGAAATGCGGCCGCGAGCACTGCGCTACCGCAACCACCGAGCACCAACCAAAACGTGCCAATAAATTCTGCCATCAAGCGGCTATTTAATGAGTACATGCATTCTTCCCAAATAATTTTTACAAAAAAACGCATTATAAACGCATCTATATTGTAAGAATATGAACAGTGTAAAAATCTGCTTTTCCTAAATTAAGCGTCATCAAGACGATGGGGCTGTCTATTGCTGTTGGCTCAAACCATCACTCAGCGACATCCGATAGGCGCGCCAAGCAGGGATCGCGGCAATCAAAGCGCCCGCCAACAGTGTGGCCAGCAACAAACGCCACTCACTGAGTGTGGGTGGATTGATTGCAATATGGATACCGTATACATCTTGCAGTATTGAGCCAGAAGCCATAATTAATATATAAAGCAGCGATATACCTACGACAATTCCAGCACTAACCAGCACAAGGGATTCCCCCATCACCAGCGCAAAAATTTGCCATGCGCGTGCGCCGACAGAACGCAGAATCGCCATTTCGCGGCGGCGCTCATTCAGCCCAGTCAACAGCGCCGTCAACATCCCGAGCAAGCCAATCACCATTACAAAACTCGACACTGCCAACAGCGCTTGCTCGGCAATTTTCATCAAGGCCCATAATTCCGATAAGGCCACGCCGGGCATAATCGCCATCAGCGTTTCGTCTTTGAATTGATTGACGGCACGCTGCACACCAAAAATCGACGTCCGCGATTTTAGGCCGACATAAAATGCAGTAATGCTCACTGGTGGCGGCAAGGCGCGGGTTTCATCAGCAGCCAGCACGCCGCTACTCGATAAAAGCGAGGCACTGCCCGACTCCCAGCCTTCGTGAATCGCCGTCAAACCATCAAGGCTGACGTGCACGGTGTCGTCAATCGGCGTACCTGTCGCCGCCAAAATACCGACAATCGTAAAAGGCTGATCGCTATGCTCAGTCAAAGCGCCGTCACCACTGCCGTGCGTTAGCGTAATGGCTTGCGCCAAGGTATAGCCACGCTTTTGCGCGACATTGGCACCGAGCACCGCATCGTGCGTTTTCGCGAATGGCACACCTTGTGTGAAGACTAAAGGCTGATTGTCACCGAAGCGCAGATATTTAAAGTAATCCGCGGTGGTACCCAGCACCGCAAAACCATGATGACTATCGCCCAACGACACAGGAATCGTCCACGCGACGCGCGGATCTTTCGCCAGCGTTTGGTAACTGCTCCAGCCCATATTATTGGTAGCACTGCCAACGCGAAACACGCTATACAGCAGCAATTGCACCGCGCCTGTGCGCGCACCGACGATAAGATCCGTCCCGCTAACGGTATTGGCAAAGCTATTTCTCGCCTCGGTGCGCAAGCGCTCAACGCCCACCAATAGCAACACAGAAAGCGCCACCGTCAACACCGCCAGCAGCACCGTCAATCGGCGGTTGAGCAGGCTTTTTAGCGCAATATTAAACATCGGCCTGCTCCACATTGGCGCGATTAATCCGAGCCAAATCCACACTGCGATCAAACTGCGCCGCCAGCTGTGGATCGTGGCTGACTAAGAGTACGGCGGTTTGGTGCTCGTCGGCACATTCAAACAGCAACTGGATAAATGCCGCACGTCGCTCAGTATCGAGCGCGGAAGTGGGTTCATCCGCAATCAAAATTTCTGGTGCACCAATCAAAGCACGCGCGAGGGCAACACGTTGCTGCTGGCCGACCGACAAGGCGTTGACGGGTTGATGTAGCTGAGCAGTGAGATCGAGTCGATCGAGTAAATGCAGCGCTTGCTGCTTGGGATTGCCGGCACGCTGGCGGCGGATTTTGGAAAACTGACACGGCAGCAAGACGTTATCCAGTACCGAGAGATAACTCAATAAATTAAACTGCTGGAATACATAGCCCAAATGATCAGCACGAAATCGGTCGCGCTGCGCACCAGTCAATTTGACGATCTCTTGCCCCAGCATCGTCACGCGGCCGCGTTGTGGCGTATGGATGCCAGTCAAAATCGATAACAGCGTACTTTTGCCACTCCCGCTGGCCCCGTGCAAAAACAATCGTTCCGCCTTGCCAAGCGTGAATGCGGGAATGTCTAAAGTAGGCTGCGCGGCACGCGGCCAAGTGAATTGCACATCGGCCAGTTCAATCAGCACCGCGCGTCCTTTTATGGGCGATTAATTTAAATTCAGCGTTTGGCCCGGTTTCAACTTGAGCTGCTTTTGCCCTTTTTCCGTGACCAAATTCACCGTTAGACTTTTCACGTTAGGAAACAACTGCCACAGTGGCAATTTGATTTGCGTGGGCTGATTACTGCATTCAAACGCGTATTGAGCACTGATATCGCTGTGCTCGCCTTTGCCGAATTTTGGCATACTGACCTGCACCGGCGCGCTTTTACATTCTGCATTGAGGGCAATCACATTCGACGCAAACTGCAATTGCGCATTCACGTCTTTTACTTTGTTTTTCTCAAAATCGTTTTTTGGCGCCCGCTCAAAGCCCAATAAATTGTCGGCAGGGCTTTCCAAGGTGATTTGGACTTTTTTCCCCTCGACCACGACATCCAGTTCTGCCACGCCATGCACATGCGCTGAATGTGGCGCTGCAAATGCAGGTATAGACAGCAAAGCTAGAACCAATAAAACCTTCATTTAAATACCCCTTATTTTATTGACTTGTATGCACGAACTTCGTCGGCCAGCATTTGGTAGCCAACTTCCACATCGCTCGCGCCATCAGCCAAAGCGAGATTGGCTTGAGTGGATTTAATCGCCACTTTTCCAACGACGGTAATCGGCGCAAACAAATCCCCTTGTGGGAAACCCGCTGGATATTTCACGACGACCATTTGATTGGGCGGCGGAGCTGGCACATGGATACACGCGCCAATCACCGGCACCAATAGGAATTCAGTGACTAACTTACCTTTTAATTTGAGCGGCAACAAATAACCACTCAGCTCAATCACCTGCCCCTGCAAGCTTGCAACCATTTGGGTGGTGCGCTTTTTTTCAAACGTTTCAATTTCAACAATCAAGGGCTTTAGCGCTTTAAAATCTTCTTTAAGCAAAGTATTATCGCTGGCCGTCAAATTGGCTGGCTTTACTTTATTCGTCTCAAGCTGCTGCTTGAGTTCCAATTGCTGAATCGCCCGCATCAATTGGCTTTTTTGCTCTTGGCTCATGCCCATGATGGTTTTGCGCAAGGCCGGCGCATCAGGCTGCAGCTCAGGCCATTTCACGGCTTTGACTTCGACCGCCATCGCCAAATGGCTCAACACCGTTGCAACTATCAATACGAATATACGCGCAATCACAATCCACCCCAAATTCAATTCGTGCGCCAATTCTAACGAGCTTCGGTCGACTTGTTCAATAAACTTAGTTAACCACTGATTTTTGCAATCAATGCGTGATGAATCTACCCAGTCAACACCCTTCTGCTGCAATCATATTGCAACACGACAAGCCTAGGATGAATTCAGAGCATCGCCAGCAAAGCGCGATTCAATGAAAAAGGACATAAAATGCCTCATCCAGAAGCGAACCTTGCCACGACTGAGCGTGCCAACGCAAAGAAAAAAAAGAAAGACGCCAAGAAAACATTCGCTGAGCGCCTCGCAGGCAAAGCGCCATTTGCTTGGTTAAAACTCGATGTACCTATCGGCATCGGCAAATGAACTTGATCTATTGCAAATCGCCGATCTAAGTCAAATTGAGCCGCATTTTTTATTGAGACTTGATCGAAAATGGGTTCAAGCTGTGTGAAGAAAAAAGAACGATTTCGTTCTCTCTCGACCAAAAACGCCAGCCATTTTAAAAGCTGGCGTTTTTTTTGGCGATAGCCCCGTATCGTTATCGACCATGGATCAATTTATTTTCTTCGCGCGCGATTATTTTTTTCATTTCGCCCGATTGCTGCATCTCGGAGATTGTTTTTGAGAGCGGCGTTAGTAAATAGGTGTACTTAGGATTCAAGTAAATATGCAAAGGCAGCTTAGCCACCTCATGCAGCGGGCCAATCGAATGTTGAAATCCAAGTTGCCGCAACATGATTCCCCCGTCGATTTCAGTGGTCGAGACCACATCAAGACGATCGGCATCGAGCATTCGAAATAAAGTCAGCGAATCTTTCACAACTTCAACCGATTCAAAGCCGTTGCTGGCCTCCAAACTATGTTGCACGCCACGGATAATTCCAATTCGATAGGGATGCAGCGACTGCGTCGATTTAATCTCTAAATTGCTCACTTTTTTCGCATACAGTACAGAGGACAGAGAATAATGCGCTGGCGACACCTTAATGAAACTGGGGTGCTTCAAGCTGTAGCTGGCAGTCCGCGCAATTTCACCCGCGACTTCACCGGCCTCATTCATCGCAGCAGCACGAGCGGGCGGCAGAGGCAGCACTTTCACCGTTAAATTGAGCTTTGCAGCCACCGCCAAAAAGATACGCTCTGCAACATCTTGTTCTGGCAATTTCTCATTGCGCGCAAACAGCAGTGTTTCAGCTTGAAGTGAGGCCGCAAGGAGTGAAGCACAAATCATCAACGCAAAGCGAAAGTCCATCGTTAATACCTACAATACTGGACTTTCATACTATCAATTTTAATGACAAAAGCAATGTAAGCCGCTGCAGCAGCTGACGACCCCCCAATCGGCAACTCAAACCGCGCCGCGATCCAAAGCTTGGCAGCCGCAAAATGGCCGTCCAGTCCAACGGCGGTACAGGCGGTTAAACCACTGCGCTTTGCCACCAATCGCGGCCATCAAATCGTAATCAGCATGCCGCTTCCAGCCGAGTAAGTGACTCATCTCATCTTGCGAACCCATTCCCCATGAAAAGGGGCTGCGCTGTTGCTGTGCCAGCGACGTTTTCATCACTGCGGGATGCCAGCGACTCACCGTTTTACCCAAGGGACTGATCCAATCAAACACAATTCGCACATTGGGCGCGCTGGCCGACCATTCGGCCAATTCCTCCATGATGTGCGCGACGTTGTCTATTTCTAAATACATCAGCAAGCCTTCGGCACGAATCAACACGCTGCGATCGGCAGGCGTCGGTAATTGCCGAGTCCAACCTGGCCGCCGCAAATCGGCACTGACTAACTGCCGCGAAACATAGGGTGGAATAATCCGCGCCTTCAATGCCGTCACATCGGGCAAATCGA
>CAUPHX010000006.1:0-20144 GCA_963511125.1 uncultured Deefgea sp.
CCTGCGCCACCTGCACTCGCCGCTTTTTTTACTTTAAACATGCTCAAACCCTCGCGACGACGTTAACGCTGGCGTTCGTGCCATTGATGGCATTGACTTTAAAACGATAAAAACCGCCTAGCGTCACTTTTTCGCTGAAATCAATCACCGAGTTCAAACCGCTTACTGAAATCGGCGTTTCCAAAATCGATGTTTCATTAGCTGGATTGCCGTCTGGCGACACAACGATATCGACTGTAGCGCTGGCCGCGCCTGTTGCTGTTGCTGTGATCCAAAAATTGACAGGCGTATTAATTTGCACTGGCGTACCTGCGCCATCTGCAAAGCCCACTGCATTACGGGTGCCAAGGTCATATACAAAGCCGGGATAACTCATTTCAAAGATTCCTCATTATTTAGCCCAAGCGATACAAAATCAGCCCGCGCAATCGCGTCGGCAGTCGTCCAGCAGTTGGCCCACTTTTGTGGGTGGGGTTTGCCGGGTCGCCATGCCTTTATGTATTGATTCCAGCCGTCTTGCATCGCGGTCGGCAGTTTGTCGGGTAGCGTGTAAATCAGCAGCCGCGCGGCGGTGGCGGCGATCACGTCGTTGTAACGCATCGCTTCCCATAGCCCTTGCGGCGTGGGGTCGATGTCGTAATTGATGCACATGGTTTTCATCGTTTTGACGACAGCCGCGTGGGTCAATACGCCGACACAGCCACCGCCTTTTTCAAATTGCCAATAGCTCGACGCGGGGCCGTCTTCTTTGCCCGAATTGGTCACTTGGCGGCGGCGGTCGATGCCCGATTCTTGCAACGCAATCGCCAGCAAAAAGCGCCGCGCCTCGAACGTATCGCGCACGCCAAACGACGCTTGCAGCTCGGCCAGTGCGGGTTTGATGCCTTCATTGAGTAATCGGGTGGGTGTCATTCTTGATCCTCGGTCAGTTTTTCTAAATTCAAGCCCAGCTCTTTCACCCCGCAAATCAGCTGACTCATGGCGTCTTGCATACCCTTGAGCAGCAGGCGGTCTTCGGCTAATTCGGCGCGGGCGGCGCTCAGCTCGGCGCGGGTTTTGCGCAGATCTTGGTCGAGCGTTTCGACTTGCTTGGTCAGCACATCAATCGAGCCTTCCATCTTGCCGACTTGCTGCACTGCTAGATTGCGCTCGTGGCCGACGCGATCGCAGGCATCGCGCAAGTGATCGCGCTCTTCTTTGACCCGTTCGAGTTCTTCGGATAGCTCGGCGCGCAACTTATCGCGCTGCGCCTCTAGCCCGTCGTGGTGCCAGTCGCGGCGTTGCCGCCAAAAAATGCCGTAAATGGCGGTAAAAATCGCGGCCAGCACAAGGGCCGCGATCAGGTATTGATTGGTTTCAACGTGTTGGACTTGCGCACTGATTTGGCTGGCGTTGGGCATGGTGGCTACAGATTGGGGAATATGGCGCAAGTCTGCCCGCTTGCTGTCAACTCAATAAGCCAAGCGGTTGACACGCCCATAAAAAAACCGCCCGAAGGCGGCTTGCTTAATTGATAAATTGTTCTGCTAATCAATCGCAGCGGCGACAATAAATAGCTCGTCAATTTGCGCAGCAGACAAGCCTAGAACCACACCCAAGTCGATCACCATCGGGCTGTGACGGCGGAATGTTTGGGCGTCTTGCCACGCCAAAATCAGCAGCCGATCCGCATTGGGCAAAGCCATGAAACCTTCAACATCATCAAGCAGGCCTGCTTTATAAAGTGCGGCTCGGGCTTGATAGCGCGTCACCTGCTCCGGCACGATAGGCACAACAATCGGCGGGATTGGTTTAGAAAATTGGTCTTCGACATACACATCACCCTCCGCCACGTCATCAGCAGCAGGCACCCAATGCAGATCAGGATGAAAAAGTTCGGCAATATCCTGATCAGTTTCAAACAGTTCAACGACTACACCATTTTCAATCCGAACGTATTTTTTAAGCATTATGCGAACTCCCATACAATCACCAAGCCGGGCTCGCCCGCAGTGCCACCCTGTACGCCCCCATAAGCCGGGTTCCACTTACCCTGCGCTCCAACGCCATAAGCCCCTAAAACGGTGTTTGGCTGCCCATTAGTGCTAGCTACACCGAGTGAAACCATCATTGCCCACGCGCCAAATGTGCCGCGCGATGAAATCATATTTGCCCCCACCGGCGCGGATGATGTACCCCCTCCAACTGAATTAACAGGGACACCAGAATATGAATTCATGCTAGAGCCAAGGCCGCCGGGGCAGCTAAGCAAAGCGCCAAACGATGATGTACCACCATTCCCACCATTAGAAGGCGCCCCAGTCCCTGCTACCCCTCCTGCACCCACGGTGACAGCAAGCCCTGCAAAATTAGAGGTGAAAAGCGCTTTTCCATAAGCGCCATTGCCGCCATTGCCTGAAGCGGAATTCTGACTTGCTGAGGTTGCGGGCACACCGCCAGAGCCGCCGCCACCACCTACAGCCTCGACAATCACTTTACGAGTGCCCGCTGTAGGTGTGTAAATACCTGACGCGGCAAACACCTGCACATTGAGCAAGCGCCCACCTGTGAGCTGTGCGCTCTGAATCGCTTTTAATAACTGGGTTAAATCAAACTCATCGGGCGTCAACCCGCCTGCAACAATCACATTTATAATTTCATCAGTAATTGCATTCGTATGCGAAGAAGGATCAAGCGAAGCGGCAATCCCTTGCGCCGGATCACCATCGCTAAACTTTCCACCCACCAAGCCGACACCCGGCACTGAAACTGGATATTTCATAACTCACCTTATCCGTATTTAAATTTGACCAGCGTATGCGCTGGCTTGAGTTGATTAATCGTGCATTCGAGTACCGCATCACCCCACACGCGGTACCGCTCGCCGAATGGCGAACCGCTCACACGCTGTGTGATTTTTTGCGCGGGCAGATTGAGCTGCCACACATGCGCCCAATCGATGCCCGCATAAGGCGTACCCATTCTTGCCCCCATCCGGCGCGGCTGGTATTCGGTAATCGTGGCAGATGGATAGCCCATCGCTTTGGCGATGCCGATGAAGTACGCACGAGATTGGCCGCCACTGCTGCCTAGCTTTGCCACCACGCTGGCGCGGCGCTCGGCTAAAGTTTGCGAGCCCAATACCGTGCAAGCATCGGGCAGGCCGCAAACACGCTCCCATTCATTAATAAATTTGGTCGTAAACGCGGGGAAAACATCGTCAACTAAAGTCCGAGCTGCTTGATCGTGCGTCGCCAGAGTGGCCCCGAATGCACCCAACAATTGCTGCAAAGCGCTGGCAGGGTCTTGCGGCCATGCCATGCCCTGCGGCAAAAGCCCAGCGAGTTGCTGGCGATACAATTCAGCACTTACGCCCATGTGATCGCCCCCATCACCGGCATTTCTAGCGCTGTATGCGTCACATTCGCCGATGGCACGGTCAATACATTGTCGATCTCACCCGCAGCGGTGCTGATCGCCTCGCGTATCTGGCTAATTAATAATGTTTTACCCGGTGCGGCTTCACGCGCGAGCAATGATTGCAAGCTGGCCGTCACAGCGGCCTTCACCGCCACACTGGAGGGCGTGAGTTGAATCGTAAAATTGCAAATTTTCGGTGTAGGCGCCAACACCGTGACCGCCGCTGTGACCGGACGCACTAAATCAATAGCGGCCTGCACTGTGGCAATTTCGCTGACATCAGGGATAATCACCGAATCGCCATCACGCACAAATAACACCACAACGGTGCCGACGCCCAATTGCATCGGCAACACCCAAGCGCGGGTGACCCCCGCCACCGACGTGGCCCATTGCACATAGTCGGTCACACTGCCGCCCTGTGGCGGCGTTTGGATTCGGCGCAAAACGCGCTGGCGCAAATCTACAATCGGCTCGATGTCGCTGCCCTGCGTTAAGCCCGGCGCAGTCACAATCGCACTGCCATTAATGCCCGCGACTGGATTGGTCAACGTCAGCGCTGCGCCCGCTGGTGCATTGCCTGCTGCGCCAACCACCCGCGCACCAATGGCGACATCGGCACCGCCAGCACCCAAGGTAACCTCGGCGAGCGTTTGATATTCGAGCCCTGCGCTACTCACCAGCACACTGCCAGCGGGCAAAACCGCACCAGCATTACCAGACAGATGCACGGTGCCTTGGGCAATCACCGCAGGCTTTCGGCCATTCAAAAGCCAAATATTGGCCCAGCGCTCGGCAAACTCATCATCAGCCGAATCGGGGAAACACTGCCGCGATAGCCAATCTAAAAAGCCATATTGCTGATGCAGGCCACCCGCGAATACTCGCGCCAAGACATTTAAATTGCTTTGCCGCAATCGTGCCTCGGCACCGGGCAAACGCGCCTCAATTTCTAAAAGTTGTTGCTCGACTAGCTCGGGCAGGGTCGGGCGGTCAAAACTCATACGGCCACCTCGTAATTAAAGGGTTTGTTATCAATCTGAATATCCAAGAGCAGCACCCCATTGCGCGGCGCGCTGGCGGCAATCGCAATCGACTGCGCGATGCCGTCGTCAATCAGCCATTGCAATGCCTCGCGCGCGTATTGCTCGGCGCGGCGCAGCGTGGCGGGGATTTGTTTTTCGCGGCGAAGCAACCACAGCCGAGAACCAAGCCGCACTGGCGTTTCGCCTGTCACCGTCAACGCATCCGCCCAATAGCCGCGTGGATCGCCGCTGTATTCGTCGGTCGGCAATGCGCGAGCGTCGGTAAACAGGCTAATGATGATCGCCGAGTCCAGCGCGGTATCTTGCGCCAAGCCTTGCGGCGTCACAGTCCAATCGCAGCCGGTCTGAAAATCAATAAATCGCGTTTGGATATCCATTACATCGAGTCCGTGGTCGTGCCTGATGTACCGCCGCCCGTTTGCACGTCAGTGTGTTTATGTTTGTTGTGCTGCGCTCGCATTTGCGAACCGCTGCGGGTGTTGGTGTCGGCCTTGTCGATGATTTCGCCGGTCGATTCAACGAGCGGCGTTTCAAAACGCACTTTAGTGCCAGCTTTAACGATCAACTGGTCGGTTTCAATCTCAATAATTCGACCGCGTTTAAGAAGAATCCGGTCGCCTTCGTCGGTATAAATACACACCTCACCCGGCTGCAAATCTTGGGGGCGATAGCGCGGATCATCCACCGCCACCGCCACCAAGTGATCGCGCACGCCTGCCACTGATACCATCACCACGGTGGCACCTTGCAATGGCACGCTGCTCACGCCATAGTTTTGCACCCGCTCAACGCCGTCGCGGGTTTCGTCGGCCAGCGCGGAAACCTGCAAAGTTTGCAGGCCGCCCGCATCGTTGACTAAATTGAGCACTGCACGGCCTACCATCAGGCGAACGCGACGCGCCAAGCGGTCTATACTCATTGCTGGCTCCATTCTTCATCGTCTGATTTTTGTTTTTTGGTTTTTTTGCCATCGGTGGCGGTACCATCTTTACCGCGCACGGCCTTGCCGAGTCGGGTGGTTTTGATGCCTGCCAGCATGTCAAACGCTCGCGGGTCAACTAGCTCCAGCGCGGTTTTGCTGCCGCTACTATCGAGCGTATAAGTCAGCGAAGAAATCAACAGCTCACCATCCACACGCAAGGTGGGTGACGTAACCGACACGCGCAGATTGGGCAGCCACAACGGCACGCCCACACCTTGCCGCCAACCTTGCACCGTGACCGTGGCGCGATTGCTGCGGCCAATCTTGACGGTTTTTTCCCAATTGGCGCGCTCAGATGCGGTCGCTTGGCTGGCTTGGTCTTCGGCCAAAATAATTGTCGGGCGATAGCGACTAATGACGGTATCTTTCGCCACGCCTTTACTCGCTACGTCGCCCCGCGTATGCCCTTTCACGCGATACTCGCTAAAGCGTTCCGCCCATGAAAACTTCCCCTCACCGGAGAGAATGTTTGCCCCTTCGCCCAAAGCCGAAACCGCTTTTTCAAAGCCGGGGCGGGTAATCAGCAACTTGCCGTCGCCATTGGTGGTCAGCAAGACCGTGCGCAACAAGGCGGCGCGCTGCAGGCAGTCGAATACTTTTTCGCCCTCTTCGATATTCCAAGATGGGAACGGCTGGTCGGCCAATGCTTGCGCGTTCGGGTCAATCACTACGGGGATTTTGAACGGGGCGCACAAATCGCGGGCAATACGCGCCAAGCTGGCGTTTTTCCACTGGCCGCTGGCATAGATCGCCGCGCAATCGACTAAATCGGCGGTGGCGTCTCGGCCTGTAACGGATAGGGTATGCTCGTTTGAGCTAAATGATGGGCTGACTTCGTCGATATACCCTGTAACAACTGCTTCACCATCAATCGACACCACGCAAGCTTGCCCCGGCTTAACAGGCCGAGCGGCGGTTTGCTCAGGCCAACGCTCGGTCAGCGTGAGCGTAAAGCTGCCCGATAGCTGCTCGATGCCGCGCTGAATGCTAAGCGCAGTCCAGCCGCCATAGATTTGGCCGCCAACGCTCAGCTCGACTTGTGGAATAGATGGATTCATGCGCCCGATATTGGCGCGCATGTGTCAACTCGATAAGGCAAACGCGGTTTACAGCTAGGCCGCTTGCAGCTAAACAGTCACCAGCTCAATCACGCGACCATCATTGATAAATGCCGGATGCCGCAAATCATTACGCGCAATTAGATCATCCACCGCCTCCAGATTGCCATTGGCACGATAGGCCAATACCAAACTGGAAGTCGTTTGCTGCACCAACACCGACTGCAGCACGCTGGCCGCTGGCAACCGCTCGGCGATCACTTGCTGCGCAGCGGTTTTGAGTTTCAACAATGCCGGGTATTGCATATCGCTGGCGGTATCGAGCAGCGTATCAATCACCGCAAAAATCTGCTCGCGCACCACCACCAAATCGGCCTGCGCTGCGACGGGCATATTCGGCAGTGCGGCAGCGGCCTGCGTGACCGCAATGGTCTGCTGCATCGTATCGACGGCGGCGCGGTTACGCGCAATGCGTTGATCGGCAGGCGTTAAAGGCTGAATCGCCGCGCGCGTCGGTGTGCTATTCATCAGCGGCAGCACTTGCGCCACTGAGGTTTGCGCGGCCTTGGGGCTGGTGACTTTTTTGGTTTTGCCAAACAAACCACCAAGGCGATCCAACGAACCAGAATTAAAAAACGAGAATCCCGCCGTCGGGTTTTCTAGCCGACCTTTGATGCGCTCTAATGATCCCAATGCGCGGTCAAAAACTTGGGTCGGCGCGCTGATGATGGTTTGCAGTTTATTGGTCACCGCATCGAGCTGAGCCATGCCGTCTTGGATTGGGCCAAGCACACTGTCGGCATAGTCGAGCATGCCTTGGGTGCTTTTCATTGCATCGTCTAGCACTTCAGACGCGCCCGACAAATCCCACTGGCTGGCAAAGTCGGCTTTGGCGACCGCTTGATTATTGTCTACTGCCGCCGCCAAGGTGGCGACGGTATCGACTCGCGCCGCTGGCAGTTTATTCTCGCCGGACTCGGTGAATTCCAAACTGAACTTGGCGCTGCCGCCCTCGTCTGCCGATTCAAACACCCGCGCCGGTGAGGTGAGGCACACTTGCTGCACCCCACGCCAAGGATGGATCAGCTCGCCGCTACCGAACTCCTCCAGCGCCGCGATCAGCGCATCGCGCTGCGCCATATAATCGGCACCGACCACAATCGCCTCAACGCTAAACGTGCGCTTAGCGCGGCCTAAGTCCTCAACCATCGGCGTATCGCGCAGCGGGTACTCATGCACCACATTGCGCCGACCCACTTCACCGCTGCCGCTATACACATAAAACGGCACCCCGCGAAAACTCGCCGACTGTTTTTTTTCACGCCACATCTAAAAACTCCCTAGTCCGTAATTGCCAACATTAGGTAAAAATTTCACTGTCTGCCCCGATGGCGAAGTCACGCTACTGGTCGCGCTCAATTGCGGCGGCATCGTAATTTTCACCGCGATCTCACCCCCAATTTTTTGTTGTGCCAGAGCACTGTTTTTTAATGTTTCCTTATTTTCACGATGCCTTCTCTCTCGCTCATCGTTCAAGCCGACCCCATTTTGGCGTAGTGCAGTTTTCGCCTCTTCATTACCAAAGAAAGCCATCGCGCGCGCCGTCATCTCACCGATGCTATCGCCAAATTCAGTCCCCTCGATGGCGAGTTTATTCACCAGCGTGCCAATACCGTAACCAACCGCGCCTGCGGCAGCGACCATTGCCGTCGACGTGCCTACCGCCGCGACCCCCAAGCCGCGAATCCCAGCCAGCGTAGCTTGCCTCAGCGACGCGTTACCAAGAATTTCAAACATCGCACCCGGCTTACCCAAATAACCAATTCCTCTTAATGCGCCCTTTGCGCCAAGCGTCGCGGCTCCCGTTATCGCAGCCCAAACCCCACCTGATGCGGCACCGGCTGCCGCACCACCGCCAGCCGCCCCCGGTAAACTGGGTACGCCCCCCATAGCACCCGGCCAATTGGTCACAAATACCCGACTGCCGTCACCCGCCCCCAAGGCTGCACCCATCGCGCCGCCTGCTTTGCCACCCACTTTGCCGAGCAATTTACCGCCGCCCCAGCTCAGCGCCTTGCCGCCAGCCCACACGCCACCCGCAGCCGCCAAGCCTGCCAGCGCCATATTGGTTTTCGTCCAGCCTTCATCATTAAATTGCTTGAGTGTGGCATTAAGCTTGTCATACACGCCGCCGAGCTTATCGGACGACTGCATAGCGGCTTCGGTGTTGATTTGCAGGCGCTTCATTTGCTCTTGCGCGGTTTGCAGCATGTTGACTTCTTGCTGTGCGATCAGCCCTTTTGAGTTGGCCGCTTCATTACGAATGCGTTTGTATTCATCCAAGTTGGTGAGCATTGGCGTCAAGAAGTTTTGCACCTGCATATCGCCGAACAATTGCCCCAACTTCAAGCGATCCCCTTTTGTGGTTCGCTGCACCAATTCTGTGAAATACAACATCGGGTCGCCCGACTGGATGGCCTTTTTCATTTCGGCCTGATAGTTCACGCCGAATTTCTTAAAGTTTTTGACCGTCTCAGGTGATGACAACTTGGCCATAAAGTTTTTCATATTGCCCGCAGCTTCTGCAGGATCACCCGCGCCTTTAAGCGCAATCTGCAAAGCCGCACCCAACGATGCCACGCCGTCGGTACCTTTCATGCCCAGCTGCTGCGCCGACGCGGTGAGCTGCGGGAAGTACGTCGCCATGTCTTTCAGCTCGAACGCACCCTCATTACCCGCTTTCGCCATCACTTCAAGCGCTTTGTCGGCATCGGCCAGTGGCACTTTTAAGTTGTCATAAGTCGCATACAAAGACTTGCCGAGTTCATCGACATCCGACCCCGTTGCCAACGCCGCATGCCCGATGGGTTTGATTAGCGATAATGCCTTGCTTGGATCGAGGCCTTTCGACACCAACGTGCCAAAGCCGCGCGTTAAATCGCCCTGCAATTGATTGGTTTCTTGCGACAGGCCGATCAGCTCGGTTTTCCAGCTACCCACCGTGCCTTTGAATTTGTCATTGCCCACGCCTGCGGTATTGGCAATGCTCGCCAAGGCATGCTCGGTTTTCATCGCCTGCTCAGCGGCGTTTTTTAAGCCGACCGCCATACCCGCGCCAATCACAGCAGTGCCACGCCCACCCCATGTGGCCATGCCGTCGCCCGCGCCTTTGAGTGCGGTACCCGCACGCTGCGCTAAGCCTTCCAAGCCTTTTAATTTTTGCCCAAACGCATCAGCATTTTTGCCTGCTGTGCCTAATTTTGAACTAAACTCATCTTTTAACGTTAGCGCGATGCCAATCGCGGCTGCGGCTCCGAGGCCCATAATGCGCTCCTTTATTTTTCTGATTGCCGTCGTGGCCGCCGCTGGCCTGCTCGCCTTTGGTGCGCCCATCTTGGCGTTTTATTTCATGGGTGCTCAGCTTGGCAGCGCCATGCAATACGGCGGCCTGATTGCCGGTGCATTTATCACCATCATCAGCGCCGCCGCACTATTTATTAAGCTTCTCCGCCCTTCAGCCGGATAACCTGCCGGTGCCAGAGTTGAATTTCTGCCCAGTCCATTTTCCAAACTGCATCGGGTGGCAAGCCACCCGCAATCACCAAATCGCCGACGATATCGGCAAAATTTAGCGGTACCAGAACAACAAAGGATTCACCGCCTTCACCACTTTTTCAACATCATCTGGCGATAGCCGATCAATCACTTGCGCTGGTAGATCGGCCATCGCCGCAGCCAAATCCAGCGATTGCGCCAAGAATGGCGCAGCATTGTTGATTTGCCGATAGTCGCCCCCGCAAGGCTTACGCAGACTAAGTTTGGTCACATCGTCTTCACCAAAACGCACTGGCTCCGACAGCTCGATTTCAATTGGGAATTGCTGTTTATCTGGCATCGTTTACACCTTCTCGCAGCGCGTGCCGCTGAATTTCAAACTGACTTCGCCCTCGCCACCCGTAAACGATGGTGGATCAACCAAAAACGCGTCTTTCAAAACATAGCTGTTTCCGATGTCAGTCTCGAATACCAACGTCGAATCGACCGTGTTGGCGACTTGGATCAAGTCGGTATCGCGGCCCATCACAATCGTGCATTCGACCGATGGCTCTTTGGTTTGCTCGGTAAAGCCCACCGTGCCTTGGTCGGTATTGATCGGCGTTCGGCTTACGCCGCCCACATCGAGCTTGGCCCCCGATTTACTGCGCATGCGCGAGCCGTTGATGGCGATATTGACGCGCCCCGCCAGTTGAGTATTTGCACCTGCCATTTGCTGCTCCTTCAAATTAATCGCGCCGCCCAACCCGCGAAGCGGGGTTCCCTCTCAGGGAGAGGGCGGAGGGTGTGGGTATAGAACGTCAGAGGCGGTACTGCACCGCCGCAGCGAAGACGCGGAATTGGTTCACGATGTCCGGTGGAATAATCGCATTGACGCGGTTTGGGTCTTGATTGCTACGCACCACCAGCAAATCGGCTTTGAACTGGTCGAAGTTTTCCACCAAGCCCACGCTTTCTAATTCGCGGAATAGGCCGAGCAGCTCAGCGCGCAAGATCGACGGCGTAACAATCGCTTGCCCTGGTGCAAAGTTGGCACCATCGTTGGCCAGCTTGACGCGCGGATAGCGCAGCGCAATACGGGCGCGCACGGCGTAGCGGATGTAATCCACCGTCCATTTGCTTTCCAAATCGAGCAGCGAAATATCGCCAATGCCGAAGGCGTTTTTTTGGTAAGTGGTAATCACGCGCTCAAGCAGCGGCGTACCATCCGAGCCATAAACCAGCGTCGAAATGCCAGAGCGCAACAGCAAATTGCGCTCGACTTGCGTAAAGCGTGATTTGAGCGGTGGCGGCAATACACCGACCAAACTTAGATTTTGCAAAGGCCGTGCTGGATCAATCGCGCCGTAAAACTCGCACGTAGCGCCCCAAGCGGCGGCAAGCTCGTAATTCGTTGTTGGCGTGTCGTTCACCCCCAGCACCGACACATGCGCGCTATTGCGGCCCGTGCCAAAGGTAGTCAACGCGGCTTGGGTGCCAATCATGGCACTGAATACATGGCCGGTTTTTTGCTGCATTGGCCCCCAGCGACCATCGAGCAGCGTTTCGAGTACGGTCAAGTTGGCCGTGTCGGTGTACGGCTGAATGATCGAATAATATTGATCATCGCCCATCGCAGTGACGGCGGCGGTGATGTCTGGATTGCCAGCCCCTGCTACGGCAGCAGCGATGGCAACAGTCAAGCCCGGTGGCGTGGTGTCGTCGCTGTAATAATTGGTGCGGACATCAACGCCTTGGCCGACGATGCCTTTGTGTTTCAAGGTTAACGTGACCACACCCGCCGCATTAGCGGCAGTCACTGGTAAATCAGTCATGGCCGTGATGGCTGTAACCACTTTACCCGCTGCAACGGTCGCGGTATCACCTGCAGCCAAGCCGACTTGCACGCGCTGGCCGCCCACATACAACGCCAAAATGCTGGCAACGGTAGGCGAGCCGGTGAGCGTGATGGTTTTGGTCGCCATTGCGCCGGCAGGCAAATCATCAAGCGCAATCGCCCACATTTCTGTGCTGTTGTTGGCGTCTTTGGCGCTCACAATCATGCGGTGCAGCATTGAGCCGCGACCAAAATAACCAGCTGCTTGGTCTGGGTTTTGAATTTGCGTTGGCACACCCGCCAACACCGTGCCAGCGGCTAAACGCTGACCAATCACCAAGATTTTACGGTCTTGCGTTGGCAGGCCGCGCACGGCTTTGGTGTTGTCGATTTCGATATATTGGCCCGGCGTGCGGATATCGACAGGGATTTGATTAAAGCTAATGTTTTCAGGCATGGCTTACACGTCCGATTTAGCGGCTTTCGCGGCTTTGGGTTTAAAAACGACCACATCGCCGTCATCGATTCGGCGGTGCCAGTAAAAATCAACTTCTACTTCGGCCCCATCGGCAGGCAATACGCCAGTGCCGTCAGGGTAATAAACCTTCAGCTCGGGGCTGGCAGGCTTGAGCCATTGCTTCATTCTCAAACTCCTTTTAATGGGGCTGCGCCCTGTAGCTCTGGGCGGCTTGTGCTGTAGTTATTGGCGAGCCATTTTTGGTGCTCAGCGGCGGTATCAAATGGCGGCACATCAAAATCCATTCGCATATTCGCCAGCATCGCATCAGCAAAATTAGGCCGGGTGGCTTCCTCGGTCACGTCATCGAACAACCACGGTTCTTCGGTGTATTCAGTGGATATATTCAATACATACACTGCAACCACTCGCTCGCCTTCGCCATCAAAACCAATCTCTAAGTTTTGCGGCACCAGGGGCTTGGTGGTTAGGCCATTGAGCGTGGGGTTTCGCATCAAGATCACTTCGACTTGATCCAAAATCCCCTCGGCTAAATCGTCGGCGGTGTCGTCGGCCTTGACCACAATCGCGATACTGAACTCGGCACGGTGCTGCAAAATATCCGAATCCGTGACCACTTCGGTGGTGCGGCGCAGCGAGGCGATGTGTAGCGCGGGCAGCTTGGTCTCGTGAAACCGTCTAGCGCGGTTATCCCAAACATTCGTTCCTGCGGCCGTGGCGTTTATAAATAGAGCCACTAATGCCTTGCGAATGTCGGTCAAACGGTGTGCCATTAGATTTTTCTCAACTTTAAGCGGGTAAAGCCCAAGCCATCAGGCTCGGCCCCGATCACCAAATACGACGCACCGCGAATGATGGCGGTGTCGTCGTGGCGGTCGGCCCCGCCAAGGTCTGCATCGATACACAGCACCGATGGGCTGGCGTCTTCAATCCCGAATGATTCAACGCTGGCCGTGCGGTATTGCCGATCAAATAGGCCGCCGCTTGCCAACGCTTGCCCCGCCAGTGTCACTGGCTCAGCAAAGTCGGCAAAAAATAGGGCGGCGTCTTCGATCATTTTTTGGCTTTGATTTCTTCAGCGGTCGCTTCACGCACGCGGCCAATGGCGGCCAGTGCTGCTGCGTCTTCTTTGTTGGTGATGGCGATGATTTCGCCTTCTTCTTGATGCTCGGCGGCGTATAAAAACGACTGCAAAACGATATATTTCATGGTGTTGTCTCCAAAGACGGCCAAGGCCGCCTTATCAATTAAACGATTAAAGCGCGTCAACCATCGCTGCAAAGCTCACGGCATTGCGCACGGCAACGTCCACGTCTTGCAAGGCCACCACGCGCATGGTGCCGCTGGTTGAGTTGGTATATGGATCAGTCATCAAATCGAGGCCGCCCCACATGCCGATCAACAAATCGGCCCAGTTACCAAACAGCACCGCAGAGCAAACCGCACCTGACGTGCCTTTAACCAAATTGCTTGGCACTTGATTGGATACCGTGCAACCGTAGCCATTGACTGGCGTGCTGCCGTTTTCCCAAATCATGCCGGTGGTCACGCCCGCCACTTTGGGCGTGGATTTCATCCCGCCGCGCTGTTTGGCGTTGGTCAGATAGCCCATTGCATTCACGTCGGCGTTGGCGATTGCGACGGCGGTTTCGAGTGCGACCGCGTGTGCAAACGTAAACGCCGCGCCGTTGGCACCACCGGCCACCGAGCCGATGCCTGCGGTATTCAACAAACCGAGCGGCTGATTGCTTGCGCCGCTGCCGTTAAGCGCGGCTTGGTCGATTGCCAAAGCCAGCACGCGAGTCAGGTCATTGATGACCAGCGCTTCAATATCCATCGACGATTGCAACAAGAGGCGACGGCTAAAGTCGGTATACGCGCCCACCGTTTTTGGTGACATTGTCACTTGGCCGAGCGTTTGTTGTGATTCTGTTGGCGCGCCGCTTTCAGCAACCCAAAACGCTTGCGCTGCGCCCGATTGGCGTGGGATGGCGATATTGCCGTTTAAACCGGTCAGCACTTGCGCGCCTGCGGCCATCACTGACAATTGATTGCGCAGCAAGTCGATAAACGAGCCAGAGCGCAAATCAGTAGCGACCGAAAAGCCGCCCGCCGACTGCGTGCCTGCAGTCAAATCACGCTGCGAATTCAATACATCAAAAGGCACCATAATGCCTTGTGGGCTGCGGCCTGATAGTTTGGCGGCGGCGTCTGACGCTTCGCGCTCAAACGCGGCGGCCTCTTGGGCTGCGCGGTCGTTCGGGTTTGCCAGTGCGTGCAATACACGCACGATGGAATAGCCGCGTTTTTCTTTCTCGGTCAGGCCAATATCAGCCGACTTTGGTTTTGAGCCGACGCTTTCCAGTACTTGGGCACGGAATGCATCGACGCTAATACCGCCGCCAATGGCATCACGCGCCAAGGCTTCAGCGCCAAACTGGGCGAATTTCTCGCCGATGGCGATGATCTCTGCCGAGCGTTTTTGTTCTTCGGCGCGGGCGCTTTTTACTGCTTCTTCAACGGATACAGTCATGGTTTTAACTTCCTCAATAATGGCGGTTTCGTTTTCTTTGATAACGGTAACGACTGCGGCGACTTCGCCTGCAGAGGCGATTTCTCCCGCGTCGGGTTCAATCATTTCAATCGGTGAGGCTTCATCAGCAGAACGACCCACACCCACAGTGGCGTCAGCCGGAACGGAAACCAGTGACACTTCGTAAGGCTCCCAATCGGTGACGCGATAGGTGTCGATGTCTTCGCCCTTCTCGGTCAATACAGCGGCGTGGATAACGTAGCCCACCGATACTTTGGTGCGGATACCATCGATCACATCTTGGAAAACTTCATCGGCGCGGACGCTTTTCCCAAAGCGCACTAGCGAACGACCTACCCGGTCATTGCCAATTTTCACCGACTCAATTACCCCAACATGGTCGCGGGTATCGTGATCCATTAATAAAGGGCCACCCGACGCGAGCCGACCCAAGCGGATCGATGTGGGCGAGTGGTCAAGAATTTCACGACCCCACCAGCGGTCGTATGGCTCCTCGGAGCTAAACGCCAATTCAACCGTGCGCGCTTCGGTATCGATCAGCGCACGGTCAAAGGTGAGGGTTCGCAGCACGCGGCTGCCGGGTTTAATTTGCTGGGTCATGGGCGTAATCTCGCATTCATTTGTCAACTGAATAAGGCAAACGCGGTTTACACGTCGGCTGGCTCGGTGGGCGGCTCTGGCGCTTTGATCGTTGGGGCCGAATATTTGGGCAGGCCATTGGCGGCGGCGAGTTGGTCGGCATGGGCGAGGCTGTCGATTACGTCTTCGAGCTGCACGCCTAAATTGGCGCAAATCGCTTGCGGGCTGGCGAGGCCGTTTTTCATCGCCTCAATGCTGGCGTTGATGTCTTTGAGCGGGTCAACCCACGCCCAGCGGCGGCCCTGCCACACGTGCTGTGCGAATTTGTCGTATTTAGCCAGCGGCAATGGCGAGCCATTGGGCAGCTTAATCGCTTGGCTCAATAGCGCCATGCGTAGCCAATCCTCGTAAATTGGCAGCAGGCAAGCACCGGCAAACCAGTCTTGCTTGGTCATCCAGCGGTCGCGCTCTTCTAAAGTGCCAGAGCGAATCGACGAAAAATTGACGCCTTCCAAATCATTGGCCAGCGAGTGATAGGCCACACCAAGGCCGGACGAAATGCCGCGCAGCGTGGCGGCGGTGAATTCTGGATATTGGTCGTGCGGGTACGTTGGATCGTAGGTTTTGAAATCGACGCCAGTGGGCAAAATACCAAACTCGCCTGCCTCGGCGCTCATCATGTAATCGCCTTCGATTGCATCGCCATCGTCAAAATAGCCGGGCGGCATGTCGCCTTCTTTCGACGTATAAAACCCCATCTTGGCGGCACCGGCGCGCGCGGCGATCACGGCGGCCTCTTGGTAGCCTTTGAGCTGATGCAGGCCGCTCATCGCGGAATGCGTGCGCGGAATGCCGCGCGTTTGCTCTGGCGTCATCGCCTCGAACAAATGCAGCACATCGTCGGCAGGTAAAAACTCGCGCTGGCGTTGACCCGCTGGGCCACCCGGATGCGCTGAATGCAGCCAATAGCCGACAGGTCGCTGGAATGTATCCAGCTCGACGCCCATCACAATGCTGTTTTGCCCTGTCACCGTCGGCGTGAAGTTGTACCGAGTATCGAGCCGCTCGATGTCGAGCAGCTGCAGTGCAAAGTTGTGCTTGTTGCGGGCGTTTTTGCCGCGCACGCGCAGGATCAGCGCTTCGCCATCGCGCTCGACCGCCTTAATCACGGCGCGCTGAAAATCCACAAACGACATTTTGCCCGACACATCGCAAAAATCAGCGCGGCACCAACGGGCAAACTCGCGCTCAATCGCATCGTTGGCGAGGCGATCCGGTTTACCCGGTGCGTCTTCCACCCGCACTTGCAGCGTGAAACCACGCGGGCCGATGACGTTCACTTCGACCAGCTCTAAAAACTTTTTCACGTAGTTGTCGTTTTTTGCCAACTCACGCGAGCGGCGGCGCAATAAATCCAGCGTGCCGTTTTTTAATTCTTGGTCAATCGATTGATTGGTGGTTTTCCAGCTTTCGGTAAACCGATTAATCGCGGCACCATCAAAATGGCGGTGGGCCACTCTGGCGGGCGGGTTTGGCGCGGCAGTTCGCCCAAAAAATGCGGTGATTTTTTCAAACATCAGAAGCGCACCTGTACTTTATTGCGAGGCGAAAGCCCCTGATTGATGCGGTCTTGGGCGTCTTCGCGTGCGACTTGGGTGCGCCAGTAGGTAATGGCGGCGATGATTTCGCCCGCGTCTTTGTATTTCATCTTGCGGTCGGCAATCCAATACTCAGACACCGCGCCATTGGTGGCGGTGTATTTGGCAAACGCGGCCTCGGCATCGGCCAGCGCTTTACGCGCCACGCTGCGCGGGTCAAACCCTGCGGGCTGGGTGGCGAAGTCGGGCTGAACGATCAAACGGCCTGAATTGAGGGTATGCCGTTCGCCTGCTTTGATTGCATAGCACTGAAACGCATACTCCCCTGCAATCCATACAGCAGAGACAGCAGGCGCAACGCTGATTTGATGCACTTGCCCGACTGGGGCGCTATCTAGGGTAATGACGTGCTGAGCGCAGCGCAGCAGGTAGCGCAGCGAATACCCCGCGCTGGGTGGGTATTCAGGGAAAGCCCGTTGCCAGATGATCGAGTCACCCGCAACAACGCTAGACGGTTCGGAAGTGGGAATAGTAGCCATGCGCCCGATATTGGCGCGGCGGTGTCAACTCGATAAGGCAAACGCGGTTGACATTAAGAATTGCGATGACGCGCCAGCGCTTTGTAAACGCCTTGGCGCGTCATGCCGTGGCGCTTGGCGATATCGGGCACCGATAAGCCCCGCGCTTTGTCGCGCAGAATGACCGCGTCGCGGCCTTGGCTGTTGGTGCCGCAAGTGGGGCAGCTTAAACCCTTGGCGATGTACTCGCGCGATCCGCCAAAATCACGGCGGATATCGCTTTCGAGTTGTCTTAGGGTATCGGGTGCAACGTGTTTAGAAATACGCTGTAAAACATCGCCGACAAAGTCCATGTGGTCACCATGATTTTACAAACGACCCCCTTCTTCGGGCTTGGGTCGTTGGTTTTGCTCTGGCCTGCGGTGTTTCTTTTTGAGGTGTTGCGGATGACGGCGCTGCCTCGACTGGGGCGCTCGATTCAAGTTGTAATTGTAACCTATCCCATTCATATTTCTTCTTTTTCGTGATATTAATTTCTGGGTGTTGCGCCGCTGCGTAAGCGTAAACCCACGTATCCAGCGCCTCGTTGCGCTTGCCTGCTTTCTTTACCCAGACGTTTTTTTTCGGATCGAACGTTTCCGATACCAATTGATCAAAATAGCTCGGCTCTAGCGCTTGGCTAAACCGCACCATGCGCTCGTTTGGCCCTTTGGCGAGGCCGTCTTCGCCGTTTTCACCGTCGGCATTGAGCCGCGCGTATAAGGTTGCCTTGGCGGTATCGGTGCCGACGCTGTAAAGATCCACGCCGCGCTTATCGACGACCTTATTCCATTTCACGTCTTGCTTGGATGGCTTGCCGAGAATTGAGCCGCCTTTTGCCGAGCGGCCTTTGATCGCCATGCAACGTTTGGCGCGGCGCGAGCGCACAAAATGGTACACCTCATGCGTGTGGTGACCGCCCGAGTCAATCGCCGACGCGGCAATCGGTAACTGGTGGCCGTAGGCATTGGGGAAAGTGCGATTCAAATACACCGCCAGCGCGTCCCACGTCGCATCGAGCGCCGGATTGCTTTGGATAACGTGGGTTTCAATTACCCAGGTGCGATTATTGGGGCCGTGACCGACGACTTGAATCTCTAAGCGCGCATCGGCACCGGATTGCACGTCGATACCGGCGGTTAAAATCAAGCAGCCATGCGGCACGGTGCCCAGCTCGTAATTTTCGGCACGTTCGATGAGTACGTTCGGCTTGATGTCGTGGGTGCGGTCGGCCCAGCTTTCGCCTAGTGCGGTATTGATAAACGGCATCAATTGCGAGGGGTCATCTTGCGCCCGCAGCCATTTGGCGGCAAGCTCCACCCAGCTCAAGCCCAAACCAATCGGTGAATACAGCGCGTTGATGTGGAACGACGGAAACGGCGCACCCGGATTAAATGCCTGCCATTCGCCACCGGCCAACATCGCGGGTTTGTGATGCTCTTCGATATGGCCGCCGCATTCTTGGCACACGTAATAAGCGTGATCGACGTTTTGCGACGCACCGATCTTGCGCCAGCGCATTTGCGCCCAGACTAAATGCTGGCGCTCGTCGCAATGCGGGCAAGCCACCATATAACGCTGTTGGTCGCCTTCCAAAAATAACACTTCGATTCGGCTGGCGTCTTTCACCGTTGGGGATGACACAATAAACAGCTTGCGGTCGTGGAAGTTGTTCATCCGCACTTCGAGCAATTGAATCGGGTCGCCCTGAATGGTTGACCAGTCGTACTCGTCCACCTCGTCGGCGATAGCATAGCGCAGCGACGTGGATTTCAGCTCGGTGGTTGAACCTGCGGTTTTGGCGTACAAAATGCCGCCGGTAAAGCGCTTGCGCTGGGCGTTGTTGACGCTGTCTTTGTTGCTGCGGCTCGATAGCACCTCGACAATGGCGGGCGTTTCCTTGCTCATCGGTTCGAACTTCTGCGCCATCCAATCGTTGAGCGATTTTTCAGTCGGCATCACGACCGCCACCGGCCCTTTGGCGTGGGTCATGATGTAGCCGAGCCAATTTGAACCGGCCTCGGTGTTATGCGTTGCAATCATGGTTTTGCCCGCCAGATACAAATGGCTGGGCGAATCCACCGCAATACAACGCACCGGCACTGATTCGACTTGTTCAACGGCAACAATGCGGCGACGCTCGGTTTCACTGGTGCGACGGCCTACACGATCAGGCTGGCGTTGCAGCTTGCGTGACAAGGTAAAAATGGGCTTATCGGCATAGGCGATAAAACTCAAACGGTAATGCGTTCCACCTTTGCCAGCAGCACCGTTAAAGCCAACCGCAGGCACGACATAAACCGTCGGCTTAATCCCCAAGCCGCACAATAACTCAAACACGCCATCGGCCAAACGCTTGCTTGATGACGAATATTCGCAACGACCACGGCCATCAACCGAACCATCACCATCCATCAAGCCGCGCAGCAGCTCAAGCCGCTGCTGAATCGAGGCGCGTTGATACAGCGCTGGAATATGTTTTTCGGTCAACCCTAAATCGCGCAAATCAGGCAACCAGCCGC